>NZ_JBSGTS010000011.1:0-135831 GCF_053607525.1 Kribbella sp. NPDC055110 | reverse complement strand
CCGCGCCTGCACCCGCACCCGCGCCAGCTCCGCACCAGCACCCCCGCCAGGTCGCGCGCCGCGCCTACCCCGTGCCGCGCCAGCTCCCGCGCCACGCCTACCCCGTGCCGCGCCAGCTCCCGCGCCAGCTCCCGCGCCACGCCTACCCCGTGCCGCGCCAGCTCCCGCGCCCGCGCCTGCACCCGCACCCGCGCCAGCTCCGCACCTGCTCCCGCACCAGCACCCCCGCCAGGTCGCGCGCCGTGCCTACCCCGTGCCGCGCCAGCTCCCGCGCCAGCACCCGCACCTACCCCGGCCGCGCCAGCTCCCGCACCCGCGCTAGCTCCCGCGCCAGCACCCGCACCTACCCCGGCCGCGCCAGCTCCCGCACCCGCGCTAGCTCCCGCGCCTGCACCCGCGCCAGGTCCCGTGCCGCCGCCAACCCCGTGCCGCCCCGCAGGTATCCGGGCCGGGCGCGCAGCGCCGGATGCATTTGGGGGGATATCCACTCGCGTTGGGGGTTCTCCGGTCTAGTACCAACGGAGAACCCCCAACTCGAAGGGATATCCCTTCGTGTTGGGGGCTGTCGGCGCGGCCTCAGTCGCGGGCGGTTTTGCCTGGGAGGGCGAGCATTCGGTCTAGGGCTACCTTGGCGTGGTGTTTGGTGTCGGCGTCTACCTTGATGGGGTTGACGACGTGGCCGGCAACCAGGTTTTCGAGGGCCCAGACGAAGTGCGGGAGGTCGATGCGGTTCATGGTGGCGCAGTAGCAGACCGTCTTGTCGAGGAAGACGATGTTCTTGTCGGTGTGTTGCTTCGCGAGTCGCTGGACCAGGTTGAGTTCGGTGCCGACGGCCCACGACGTACCGGGTTCGGCTGTTTCGAGGGCCTGGATGATGTACTCCGTGGAGCCCACCTGATCCGCCTTCGTGACGACCTCGTGGCGGCACTCGGGGTGGACGATCACGTTCACGCCGGGGACCCGCGAGCGGACGTCGTCGACGGACTCGGGGGTGAAGCGGCCGTGTACCGAGCAGTGCCCGCGCCACAGGATCACCTTCGCGGCCGCGAGCTGTTCGCGGGTCAGGCCGCCGCCCGGCTTGTGCGGGTCGTACACGACGCAGTCGTCGAGCGACAGTCCCAGCTGCAGTACGGCGGTGTTGCGGCCGAGGTGCTGATCCGGGAGGAAGAGAACCTTCTCGCCCTGCTCGAACGCCCAGTTCAGGGCGGTCTCCGCGTTGCTCGACGTACACACGACGCCGCCGTTGCGGCCGCAGAACGCCTTGATGTCGGCGCTGGAGTTCATGTACGTGACCGGCACCGTCACGTCCGCGACACCCGCGTCGGCGAGCGCGTCCCACGCGGCCTCGACCTGCTGGATGCGCGCCATGTCCGCCATCGAGCAGCCGGCCGCGAGGTCCGGCAGGATGACCGTCTGCTGGTCGTTGGTGAGGATGTCCGCGGACTCCGCCATGAAGTGGACGCCGCAGAACACGATGTACGGCGCGTCCGGGCGGGCGGCCGCGTCGCGGGCGAGCTTGAACGAGTCACCGGTGACGTCCGCGAACTGGATCACCTCGTCGCGCTGGTAGTGGTGCCCGAGCACGAACACCTGGTCGCCGAGCGCCGCCTTCGCCTTCAGCGCCCGCTCGACCAGGTCCGGGTCGGACGCCGGCGGGAGCGCGCCCGGGCACTCGACACCGCGCTCGGAGTGCGGGTCGGTGTTCTGCCCGAGAAACAGCAACGGAAGGGACTTCGCGCCCTCTGCGATCGTCGTCACGTCCGACATCGTCGCACGCCCACTGCGGTACGCCGCGTGGCCCGCGTCACTGCTCAGAGTGTGAAATCAGAGGCCCCGCCGAGAGATGCCGCCGTCGCGAGCCTCGTCCCGCGGAGTGCTGGGCAGGGCAGAGGGACGGAGTCCCGACGACTGACGACAACGCCGCCCAGTGCCTGCGGGGCGGCGCGTAGCAGGCGTCATCTCTCGGCGGGACCTCTTAGTACGCTGCCGATGTGAAGATCGCGGGGCTGGTGCTTGCTGCGGGCGCGGGGCGTCGGATGGGTACGCCGAAGGCACTCATCCGCGACGCTGACGGGGTGGCGTGGGTGGTTCGTACGTCCCGTCTACTCACCGGGGCCGGGTGCTCACCGGTCGTGGTGGTCGTCGGAGCGTCCGCGGATCAGGTGCGCGCGGAGCTGTCCGACGAGTCGGTCGAGGTCGTCGAGGCGACCGATTGGGATGAAGGGATGGGGGCGTCCCTGCGCGCCGGCCTCACGGCGCTCCGCTCAACCTCGACGTCACATGACGCGGTGCTGGTGGTGACGGTGGACGTGCCTGGGCTGACGACGGCCGCTGTACGGCGGATTGCGGATCGCGCTGGTGAGGACGCTCTGGTGCGGGCGACGTACGACGGTGCGCCGGGGCATCCGGTGGTGATCGGGCGGGCGCATTGGGACGGGGTGATCGCGACGGCGCGGGGTGACGAGGGGGCGCGGGGGTACATGCGCGAACACGGGGTTGAGTTGGTGGATTGTTCGGACCTTGCGGACGGGGTCGACGTCGACACCGTGGCGGAGCTGCCGCCCGGTCATCTGCTTTCCGGAACATTTCTGCCACCAGGCGAAATAGTTTCCGGAAACCCGAGCCCTCGTGGGGGACGGGTGAGGGTTGGCAAGGGTGGGAAGTGGGTGAATGCTGAAGGAGTGAGTGCCGTCGGCTCGGCGGCTGAGCTGGCCGAGTGTCTGCGGGCGACTGGGTATCTAGCCGGTGAGGGCTTGGCCACAGTCGGGTATCTCGCGCTCGCACTGCATCGTCCGTTGCTCCTCGAAGGCGAGCCGGGTACCGGCAAGACCTCGCTCGCGGCGGCGATCGCCGAAGCGCTCGACCTCGAGCTGATCCGGTTGCAGTGTTACGAGGGCATCGACGCCTCGCAGGCGCTCTACGACTGGGACTTCCCGCGGCAGATCCTGCACCTGCGGACCGTCGAGGCGACAAGTTCCGAGGCTGCGGTCGAAGAGGTCGAGAAGAGCCTGTTCGACGAACGGTTCCTGTTGTCCCGCCCAGTACTGCGGGCTCTCCGCGAAAGTCCCGCCGTACTGCTCGTCGACGAGATCGACCGGGCCGACGACGAGTTCGAGGCGTTCCTGCTCGAGGTGCTGTCGACGTACGAGGTGACGATTCCCGAACTCGGCACGATCACCGCTGAGACACCGCCGATCGTCGTGCTCACCTCGAACCGGACCCGCGAGGTGCACGACGCGCTCAAGCGCCGGTGCCTCTATCACTGGATCGACCATCCGGGTCTGGCGCGTGAGATCGAGATCGTACGGACCCGTCTGCCTGGGGTGTCCGCTCGGCTCGCGGAGCAGGTGACGCGATCGGTGCAGCGGATGCGGGACCTCGATCTGCTCAAGCCGCCCGGTGTCGCGGAGACGCTCGACTGGGCGCGCGCTCTCGATGTGCTCGGCACCGACGTACTCGACGTCGAGACGGCGGCTGCGACCCTCGGCGCGGTGCTCAAGTATCGCGAGGACACCGACCGCGTCCGCGAGTCCCTCGACCGCCTGCTGGCGAGCTGAGACGCAGATGAGTGCCCCGCACGAACCAGCCGCCGCCGGCCCGCCCCCCGACCGCTCACCGGCCGCGAGCGCGGCCCCCGATTACCCGCCGGCCGCGAGTGCGACTCCCGCTGGCTCGGTTGGGGGTGCGGATCTGGCGCTTGCTGGGTTTGCTACTGCGCTTCGGCATGCGGGGCTCGCGGTGACGGCCGATCGGGTACAGCTGTTCCTGCAGGCCGTAGCCGCTCTCGACGCCACGCTCACCGCGGACGTGTACTGGGCCGGCCGATCCGCGCTGTGCAGTGGCCCCGACGACACCGCGAGGTACGACGAGGTGTTCGCCGCCTGGTTCACCGGCGACCGATCGCGCGGCGTCGTACCGAGCCGCACACCACAACCGTCCGTCCAGGCCAACCTCGGCGAAGGCACCGACGAAGCCGCGGGCGACCACGCTCTCAACGTCTCGGCCAGTACGACGGAAGTCCTCAGGCATCGCGATGTCGCCGAACTGTCCGCAGCCGACCGCGCCGAACTCGCCCGTCTCTTCGGCACCCTCCGCCAGCGGACCCCGATCCGCCGCGCGAACCGTCGCCGCCCGTCGCATCGCGGCGAGCTCGACCCGCGACGCACGCTGCGCGCCCAGTTGCGCCAGGTGGGCGAACCGGGCCGCGCCCGCTACCGCCGCCGGGGCGTCCGGCCGCGGCGGGTCGTCGTACTGATCGATGTCTCCGGCTCGATGCGCCCGTACGCCGACAGTCTGCTGCGGCTCGCACACGTGATGGTCCAGCAGGCGCCACGCTCGGTCGAGGTCTTCACTATCGGCACGCGGCTCACCCGCGTCACCACGGCTCTACGGCACCGCGATCCTGAGTTCGCGCTGCGGTTGGCGGGTGCCGTCGTACCGGACTGGTCGGGTGGGACGCGGCTGGGTGAGGTGCTGAAGGTGTTCCTGGATCGTTGGGGTCAACGCGGTACGGCGCGGCGGGCCGTCGTTGTGGTGTGCAGCGACGGGTGGGAGCGCGGTGACGCCTCGCTGCTCGGTGCGCAACTGCAGCGGCTGGCGGGGTTGGCGCATCGCGTGGTGTGGCTGAATCCGCATCGCGGCAAGCGCGGGTACGAGCCGGTGCAGGCCGGGATCGTCGCCGTACTGCCGCACCTGGACGACCTCGTCGCCGGGCACAGCCTGGCCAGCTTCGCCGAACTTCTGGAGGTGGTCGCCGATGCGTGACGTACTCGACCGGTTGCTGACCTGGTGGCGAGCCGGTGAATCGGTTGCCGTCGGCACCGTTGTCGCGACGTTCGACTCGGCGCCCCGGCCGCCGGGTGCGGTGATGCTGGTCGGACCTGAGCTGGAGGTGGTTGGCAGCGTGTCGGGCGGGTGCGTCGAGGGCGCGGTGTATCAGCTCGGTGAGGAGATTCTGGCGTCGGGGGAGCCGGTGCTGCAGCGGTACGGCGTGAGCGACGAGTCGGCGTTCGCGGTCGGGCTCACCTGCGGCGGGATCATCGACGTGTTCGTCGAGAAGGTCGACCGTACGTCGTTCCCGGAACTGGGGGAGGTGGTGGCGGACATCGCCGAAGGCCGCCCGGTCGCGGTAGCCACCGTCGTCGCACATCCCGACCCGGCACGGATCGGCCGCCGGCTGATCGTCCGCCCAAAGCCGACCACCGAGGCACCGAGCCCGACCGCTAGCAATGCTAGATCAGCGGCGAGCAGTGCTAGCGCGGCGAGCGATGCTAGATCGGCTAGCAGTGCTAGATATACGAGCCGCGCTAGAGATGCGAGCGATGCTAGCCGGGCGAGCGGCGCTAGAGATTCGAGCGTTGCTAGCCGGGCGAGCGATGCTAGCGATACGAGCAGTGCTAGCGGGGCGAGTGGCGCTGGCGGGGGGCTTGGGTCGGATCGGGCTGATGATGCGGTGCTTGACGATGCGCGGGGATTGTTGGCGAACGGGCGGTCGGAGACGTTGGAGTACGGGCCGGACGGGCAGCGGCGTGGTGAGGGGATGCGGGTGTTCGTGTCGTCGTACGCGCCGGTGCCGCGGTTGCTGGTGTTCGGTGCGATCGACTTCGCGGCGGCGGTCGCGCGGCTCGGGTCGTTCCTCGGGTATCGCGTGACCGTGTGCGACGCGCGGGCGGTGTTCGCGACCGCGACGCGGTTCCCGTCCGCGGACGACGTGATCGTGGACTGGCCGCACCGGTACCTGTCGGGCGAGGCGGCGGCCGGGCGGATCGACGACCGGACGGTGATCTGCGTACTGACGCATGACCCGAAGTTCGACGTACCGCTGCTGGAGGTCGCGTTGCGACTGCCGCAGGTCGCGTACATCGGGGCGATGGGTTCGCGGCGCACGCACGACGACCGGCTGAAGCGGTTGCGGGAGGCCGGGCTGACGGAGGACGAGGTGGCGCGACTGGCGAGCCCGATCGGCCTCGATCTCGGCGCGCGGACGCCGGAGGAGACCGCGGTGAGTATCGCCGCCGAGATCATCGCCCAGCGCTGGGGTGGCGCCGGGCAACGACTCTCCGCGGCAGCCGGCCGGATCCACCACTGATCCACCGCTGATCCACCAAAGACCGGACCCTTGTGGTCCACATCACAACAGGAGCAGGATCAAAAGTACGGCGAGTGCTGACATCTGGAGGCGGGGCGATGACCCGGATCACGGTGAAGGTCGACGGAAGCAGCTTCACGGACGAGGTGGAGCCGCGCACGCTGCTCGTGCTGTATCTGCGCGAGCAACTGGGGAAGACAGGCACCGTGGTCGGCTGCGACACCGGCAACTGCGGCGCCTGTACGGTCCACCTGGACGGGCGGAGCGTGAAGTCCTGCTCGTTGCTCGCGGTCCAGGCCGACGGTCACGAGATCACCACGATCGAAGGGCTCGCGACCAACGGCCAACTGCACCCGATGCAGCAGGCCTTCCACGAGAACCATGCCCTGCAGTGCGGATACTGCACACCGGGCATGATCATGCAATCCATCGATCTGATTGCCGACAATCCGAATCCGACCGACGAGGACGTTCGGCTCGGGCTCGAGGGCAACCTCTGCCGGTGCACCGGCTACCAGAACATCGTCAAGGCCGTCCAGGCCGCAGCGGCCGCCGGCGGTGCGCAATGACTGCCACCGAACAACGCCCGGCGCCCGAGATTGGCGCGTCGCGCCGGCGCAAGGAGGACGCGCGGCTGATCACCGGCCGGACCCGCTGGACCGACAACATCGTGCTGCCCGGCATGCAGTACCTCGCGATGGTGCGCAGCCCGTTCGCGCACGCCCGGATCACGTCGATCGACACCGAGGCGGCCAAGGCGGCGTCCGGGGTCGTTGCCGTGATCACCGGCGCCGACATCGCCGACGAGCAGGGCGCGCTGCCGAACGCGTGGGCCGTCGTACCCGACCAGAAAGCGCCCGTACATCCATCGATGGCGGTCGACCATGTTGCGTTCGCCGGTGAGATCGTCGCGATGGTCATCGCCCGTACGGCGGCCGAGGCGAACGACGCCGCCGACCTCGTCGATGTCGACTACGAGGAGCTCGAACCCGCCCTCGAACTCAAGGCCGCCGCCCGCGACGAGGTGATCGCGCATCCGGATCTCGGGACGAACGTGTCCGCGGTGTGGTCGTACGACTCGGCCGAGGCCGGCACCGGCGGCGACGTCGAGGCGGCGATCGCGGCCGCCCGCGACGGCGGCATCGTGATCGAGGAGGAGTTCCGTCAGCAGCGGCTGATCCCGGCGTTCATGGAGCCGCGGTCGATCGTCGTCGATCCGACAACCGAACAGATGACGGTCTGGTCGGCGACGCAGGTACCGCACTTCGTGAAGATCTTCATCGCGCTCGTGCTCGGCATCCCGGAGAGCAAGATCCGGGTGATCGCGCCGGACGTCGGTGGCGGTTTCGGCGGCAAGCTGCAGTTCACCCCGGAGGAAGTACTCACGGTCATCGCGGCCCGGCGTACCGGAAAGCCCTGTAAATACACGGAAACCAGGTCCGAGTCGTTGATGGCGGCGCACCACGGCCGGGACCAGTGGCAGCAGGTCACGCTGGCCGCGAACGCCGACGGAACGGTCACCGGGCTGAAGGTCGAGCTGCTGGCCGACATGGGCGCGTACCTCGGCCTCGTCACGTCGGCGATCCCGTTGCTGGGGGCGTTCATGTACAACGGAATCTACAAGTTCCCGGCGTACCACCTCGGCATCACCAACGTGTTCACGAACAAGACGTGGACCGACGCGTACCGCGGCGCCGGCCGGCCCGAGGCGACGTACGCGATCGAGCGCCTGATGGACGAGCTCGCCGCCCGCGTCGGTGTCGACGCGCTCGAGATCCGCGAGCGGAACTGGATCAAGCACGAGGAGTTCCCGTTCTCGACGGTGTCCGGGCTGCGGTACGACTCCGGCAACTACGAGGCCGCGACCGCGAAGGCGCGTGAGCTTTTCGGGTACGACGCCCTGCGCGCCGAGCAACGCAAGCGGCGCGAGTCCGGCGACCCGGTACAGCTCGGGATCGGCGTCTCGACGTTCACCGAGATGTGCGGCCTGGCCCCGTCGCGGTGGCTCGGCTCGATGGGGTACGTCGGTGGCGGTTGGGAGCACGCGGCGGTCCGGATGCTGCCGACCGGGAAGGTCGAGGTGGTCACCGGGACGAGCCCGCACGGTCAGGGACACGAGACCGCGTGGAGTCAGCTGGTCGCGGACCGGCTGGGCGTGGCGTTCGAGGATGTCGAAGTACTGCACGGGGACACGCAGGTCGCCGTACGCGGGCTGGACACCTACGGATCGCGGTCCCTGGCGGTCGGTGGCATGGCGGTGCTGGCCGCCGCGGACAAGGTGATCGAGAAGGCGAAGCCGATCGCGGCGCAGCTCCTGGAGGCGAACGCGGACGACCTCGACTTCAGCGGCGGGCGGTACGGCGTGCGCGGTACGGACGCCGGGATGACGCTGGCCGAGCTCGCGTTCGCGATCTTCCAGGGCCACAAACTCGACGGCTCGGCCGAAGGGTCCCTGGACGCCGACGCGACCCTCGACCCGGAGGACTTCTCGTTCCCGCACGGCACGCATCTGTGCGCGGTCGAGGTCGACACCGAGACGGGTGCGACGAACATCCGGTCGTACGTGTGCGTCGACGATGTCGGCGTGGTCGTGAACCCGATGATCGTCGAGGGACAGGTGCACGGCGGTCTCGCACAGGGGATCGCGCAGGCGCTCTACGAGGAAGCGGTGCACGACGACTCCGGGACGCTGGTCACCGGGTCGTTCGACCAGTACACGTTGCCTGCGGCACCTGATCTGCCGAGCTTCGAGACGGCGCGGACCGAGACGCCCGCGACGACGAACCAGCTGGGCGTGAAGGGCGTTGGCGAGGCCGGGACCATCGCGTCCACACCGGCTGTCGTCAATGCGATCGTCGACGCGCTCCGACCGCTCGGCGTCACGGACGTGCCGATGCCGTGTACGCCGTACCGCGTGTGGACCGCGATCCAGAACGGTGCCATCCAGAAGAGGGCCAGCCAGGAAGGGAGCCGGTCATGATCCCGGCGGCGTTCGAGTACTTCGCGCCCGCGACGATCGACGAGGCGCTGGGGTTGCTCCGCGAGCACCCTGACGCGAAGGTGCTGGCGGGCGGGCAGAGCCTGATGCCGGCGCTGCGGTTGCGGTTGGCGGCGCCTGAGGTGATCGTCGACCTTCAGAAGATCGACGAGCTGCGCGGTGTGCGGGACGACGGCGACGCGCTGGTGATCGGCGCCATGACCCCGCACAGTACGGTGCAGTCGGATCCGCTGGTGGCCGAGCACGCGCGGCTGATCGCGCTGGCCACGGCAACGGTCGGCGATCCGCAGATCCGGCATCGCGGCACGTTCGGCGGGTCGCTGGCGCATGCGGATCCGGCGGCGGACCTGCCCGCGGTCGCGGTCGCATTGGACGCGTCGTTCGTGATCGCGGGGCCGGACGGCCGACGTACCGTGCCTGCCTCGGAGTTCTTCGAGGGCGTGTTCAGTACGGCGCTCGGCGACGACGAGTTGCTCGTCGAGGTGCGGGTGCCGAAGTACACCGGATGGGGCGCGCACTACGAGAAGTTCAACCGGGTCGCGCAGGGCTGGTCGATCGTGTCGGTCGCGGCGGCGGTCCGGCTGGACGGCGACTCGATCGCGGAGGCGCGGGTCGGGCTCGGCAACATGGGGCCGACCCCGGTACGGGCGACTGCGGTCGAGGAGGCTCTTGTCGGGCAGCCCGCGACCGCGGACGCCGTACGGGAGGCCGCGGCGCGAGCGGCTGACGGGACGTCTCCGGTTAGCGATATCAATGGTGACGCCGACTACCGCCGGCACCTCGCGACGGTGCTCACGCGGCGGGCGGTCCTGGCGGCGGCGGGTAGCGCGTGAAGCTCGAGCACAAGTTCGTCGTACCTGCGCCTGTGGAGCAGACGTGGGCGGCGTTCAACGACCTCGAACGGGTGGTGCCGTGTTTCCCCGGCGCCACCCTGACGGCGTACGAGGGTGACGACTTCACGGGGTCGTGCAAGGTGAAGCTGGGGCCGGTGTCGCTGCAGTACTCCGGCACCGGCACCTTCGTGGAGCGGGACGAAGCGGGGCATCACGCGGTCATCGAGGCCAAGGGCAAGGACCGGCGCGGAAACGGTACGGCGAGCGCACGCGTCACCGCCCGGCTGACCGGCACCACGGACGGCTCCACCGAAGTCACCGTCGACACCGACCTGACCATCACCGGCCGCCCCGCCCAATTCGGCCGCGGCCTCATCCAGGACGTCTCCAACAAACTCCTCGACCAATTCACCACC
Organism: Kribbella sp. NPDC055110; assembly: GCF_053607525.1. NCBI lineage: Bacteria > Bacillati > Actinomycetota > Actinomycetes > Propionibacteriales > Kribbellaceae > Kribbella > Kribbella sp. NPDC055110. The sequence goes on along the minus strand of NZ_JBSGTS010000011.1, from coordinate 125,496 downwards.
TGCCTCAAAACCAAACTCGACACCCCAGCGCAATCCACCACCATCCCCGCTAGCACCGCTAGCACCGCTAGAACTTCTAGCACCGCTAGCCCCATCGGCTCCAGTGAATCCGCTAGCACTGCTAGAACCACTAGCACTGCTAGCTCCGACCTCACAGGATCCGCTAGCGCTGCTAGCGCGGCCGGTTCGTCCACTCGGGCCGGGGTGGATGCGGCGGAGGGGGATGAGGTGGTGCTGGACCTCGGGAGTGCTCTGGTGCCGATGCTTGCTCGCCGCGCTGCGCCGTACCTGATCGGCGCGGTGTTGGCGCTCGTCCTCCGCCGCCTGTTCCGCCACTGACGAGGTTGGGGAGGTTTTCACCCCCGAATCGGCAAGAAACCCTCCCCAACCCGCGCAGTTCTACTTGGGCGGATCGAAGTACAGCTCGTCGCCGAAGACCGCCGGAAGGATCGGTCGGTGTCCCGCGATGACCGTCAGCTCGGCGGCCTCCTCCGCGGTGAACCAGCCGGACTCGCTCACCTCCGTGGAGGACCCGGCCTCGCCGCTGACCGTCTCCGCGCGGAACACCACGCCGAGGACCTGCACGCGGTTCCCGTCCGGATAGACCACGACTACATCCGGGTTCGAGTACACGCCGACCAGCCCGGTCACGCGCACCACCAGCCCGGTCTCCTCGAGCGTCTCCCGCTCGGCAGCCTCCGCCGGACGTTCGCCCGGATCGATCGCCCCACCCGGCAGGCACCATTCGCCGTTGTCGGTGCGCTTCGTCAGCAGCAACCGATCCCCGTCCATCACCGCCGCGGCCGCTCCTGCACGCAGCCGTGCGCTCGCCCCGATCCGGTCGCCGTACTCGTGCCGCGTGTACTCCGGTACCCGTGGTGCATCGTCAACCATCCGACAGTCCTTCCCGACAAGCCCGATCCGCGAGGCGTGTTGTCTCCGGCAACCGATACCGCGGCGCCAACCGCAGCACGTGATCGATCGCGGTCTTCAAACTCACCCGATGCCCGACAGACACGTACACCGGCTTGACCCCGTCCTGCGTCCGCACCGCCGCCCCCACCACCTCGCCGCCGTCGACGAGTTCGGCCGTCGCACCGCGTTCTTGTGCGAGTTCCCCGTGCGACCCGACGAAGGTCGTCTTCGCGGCGCCGATCGCGGGGATTCCCGTGAGTACGCCGAGATGGCACGCGAGCCCGAACCGCCTCGGATGCGCGAGCCCGTGTCCGTCACAGACGAGCAGGTCCGGCGTCGTCCCGAGTTGCTCCAGCGCCGCAAGCAACGCGGGCACCTCGCGGAAGGCGAACAGCCCCGGCACGTACGGGAACGTCGTCTCACCGCGCACGACCGCGCGATCGACCTCCGCCAGGGTGTTCACATCCAGTACGACGACGGCGGCCGCCAACCGGTCCCCGTCGTACGCGACGTCGAGTCCGGCGACGTACTGCGGGATCCTGCCGACGTCCCTGGGATCCACCTGCCCACGCAACTCCTCCTGCACCGCAACCGCCTCAGAAACAGTCGTCGGCCACTCCATCAAGACCCCTCCAACGTCGGAGGTCCACTGGGCCGCATCAGGAGTGCTCCGAGGTTGGCGGTGCAGCGGTCTGCAGCAAGAGACGTCCGACCTCGGCGGTGCGCTGGGTCGCATCACGAGTCCTCCAACCTGGGTGGTTCGCCGGGCCGCATCAAGAGTGTTCCAGCGTCGGTGGTGCACCGGGCCGCATCACGAGAGCTCCGACGTTGGCGGTGTGTCGGGTCGCGTCACGGGTTCTCTGGTTGGGGGGCTCCGGTGGGTGGCCATTCGACGAGTTCGATGCGGTAGCCGTCGGGGTCGATGAGCCAGGAGGTTTTCGGGCCGTCGGTGCCGGCCGGGAGTTCGAGGGCGCCGGGGTGCAGCCCTGCTGCGGTGAGGCGGGTAATGGTGTCGGCGAGTGACTCGACCTCGATCGCGAAGTGCGTGAACCCGCCGACCTCGACCGGGCCGTCCGCGGGCCGGTGGACGAGTTCGAGCGACACGGACGGCTCGTCCGGCAAGCGGAGCCAGACCAGGCTGGAGCCGTCGTCGAACGGGATCGTGCTGAGCGTCACGTAGCCGACGGCGGTGTAGAAGGCGAGTGAGCGTTCCAGGTCGGTCACGCGGAGTGCGAACAGGATCGTCTTCATGCCGACGATCCAACTGTCATCGCGCCGGGCCCGTCAATCAGCCTGTGTGCTCTAACGACAGGAGGTGTGCGGTGATCGCGGTGGATTCGCGGGCTGCTCAGGCGGGCGGTGCGGTGTACGTATATGACTACGTCCTGTCCTTAGGGCGTGAAACGGACGGGCTCGGCTGGTCGGAGGGTGGGTGGGGGAGGATGTGGGCATGCGGATTCTGATTGCGCCGGACAAGTTCGCGGGGACGTTGACGGCTGTGGAGGCTGCGGCGGCCATCGAGGAAGGGTGGCGGCGCCGGGACCCGGGGGCTGAGGTACTGGTGGCGCCGATGGCGGACGGCGGGCCGGGGTTCATCGACGTACTGTCCGCAGTGGTGGACGGGAAGCTGCTGTCGGTCACCGTGCGCGGACCGCTCGGTGAGGAGACCCCGGCGACGGTGCTGCTGGCGGGGGAGACGGCGTACGTCGAGACCGCGCAGGCGTGTGGGTTGCACTTGGTGGAGCCGAAGCAGCGGCGTCCTGAGGAGGCGAGCACGTACGGGGTCGGGCAGCTGATCACAGCAGCCGTGGACGCCGGCGCGAAGCGGATCATCCTCGGGCTGGGAGGTTCCGGCACCAACGACGCCGGCGCAGGCCTGCTCGCCGCCCTCGGAGCAACAGCAACCGCGCAATCGAGCAGCTCGGCGGGTGGGGGTGGTGGGCGGTTGGATGGTGGGGCTGTGGGGCTGGCTGGGTTGCTGGGGGTGGATTTGGGGCCGGCTCGGGAGCGGGTGGCGGGGGTTGAGTTTGTTGCTGCCAGTGATGTGGAGAACCCGATGCTCGGGCTTCGCGGCGCGACGAATGTGTTCGGGGCGCAGAAGGGGATCTCGGACGAGCGCAAGCCCCAGGTCGACGGTTGGCTGACGCACTTCGCGGAGTTGGCCGATCGCAAGACCGCAGACCAGAAGGGCGCGGGAGCCGCTGGCGGGCTCGGGTACGCGTTGTTGCTGCTCGGCGCTGAGCGGGTGTCCGGGATCGACCTGGTCGCTGAGTTGACCGGGCTCAAGCAGAAGGCGTCGCAGGTCGACCTGGTGATCAGCGGTGAAGGCGCGTTCGACTTCCAGTCCCGCGACGGCAAGGTGATCGCGGGTGTCGCGAAGGTCGCGAACGATGCGATGCGGCCCTGCGTGGTACTGGCCGGCAAGGTCCTGATCGGCTCCCGCGAGATGCGCGCGATGGGCGTCGAGTCGGCGTACGCGCTGGTGGACGTCGTCGGCGAGGAGCAGGCGTTCGCGGACCCGCACGGCTCCCTCGCGACGGTCGCGGAGCGTGTCGCCCGCACCTGGGCCCGCTGACGCACACCCGAAAGCTGACGCACACCCGAAGAGCTGACGCACACCCGAGAAGCTCACGCACACCGGAAGTGATCGGTCCGCCGGGCTGATCAAGCGGCGGTCGGGAAGTTGATCTGTGAAATTGGTGTGCGACCATGGGAATGAGCGCGGGCCGGGTGATGTTGGCCTGTGTTGACAAGAGACTTCCGTGCCGGTGGAGCTGTACGTCGGCACTTGAGCAGATGACTGGAGTCAGGAATGACTGAAGCGCAGACCGAGCAGGCCGTTGCCACTGGTGTTCTCCTCACCGACGGGGCCGCCGCCAAGGTGAAGGCGCTGCTCGACCAGGAGGGCCGCGACGACCTCGCGCTGCGGGTCGCCGTGCAGCCGGGTGGGTGCTCCGGCCTGCGGTACCAGCTGTTCTTCGACGAGCGTCAGCTCGACGGCGACGTGGTGGCCGACTTCGGTGGTGTGAGTGTCGTCACGGACCGGATGAGCGCTCCGTACCTCAAGGGTGCGTCGATCGACTTCGTCGACAGCATCGAGAAGCAGGGTTTCACCATCGACAACCCGAACGCCACCGGCTCCTGCGCCTGCGGCGACTCGTTCAACTGAGCTGAACCTGAAGCCCCTGGCGCCCGCGTGGCGACCAGGGGCTTCGGCATGTCCGGACTTCGGAAGCGATCGTGCCAATGTGTGAGTCGAACGCTTGTTGGGTACGGGTCGCCGCGTGTGGGACTACATAACTGAGCGTAATTCTCAACTGCTCTATCAGAGCTATCAGCATCTGAGCCTGGTGATCCAGTGCGTGCTGCTGGCCACGGTGATCGCGGTCGGCCTGGCGGTCGTCGTGCATCGCAACCCGCGGATCGCGTCGCTGGCCGGCGCGATCAGCGCGGTCGGGCTGACCATCCCTTCGTTCGCGCTGCTCGGCCTGATGATCCCGGTGGCCGGTATTGGTACGGCGACCTCGGTGGTCGCTGTCACGTTCTACGCGACGCTGCCGATCCTGCGGAACGCGGTCGTCGGCCTGGCCGGTGTCGATTCGACGCTGATCGAGTCGGCGCGCGGGATGGGCATGGGCGCGGCCCGGACCCTGTTCCGGATCGAGCTGCCGCTGGCGTGGCCGGTGATCCTGGTCGGCGTCCGGGTCTCGGCCCAGATGTCGATGGGGATCGCCGCGATCGCGGCGTACGTGCTCGGCCCCGGGCTGGGCAGCTTCATCTTCACCGGCCTGACCCAGATCGGTGGCAAGAACGCTCTGAACTCCGCGCTGGTCGGCACGATCGGCGTGGTCCTGCTCGCTCTGATCCTGGACGCCATGCTGCTGCTCGTCGGCCGCCTGACCACCCCAAGGGGTATCCGTGCCTGAATCCGAACCTGAAGTCAGCGGCGTCGACATCGAGTTGACCGATGTCGTGAAGCGGTACCCGGGCCAGAAGAAGGCCGCTGTCGAGGGCCTGTCGCTGCACATCCCGGCCGGCGAGATCGTGATGTTCGTCGGCCCGTCGGGCTGCGGCAAGACGACCTCGCTGAAGATGATCAACCGGCTGATCCAGCCGACCTCCGGCAGCATCCGGATCGGTGGCGAGGACGTCAGCCGGCAGAACGACGACGACCTGCGGCGCCGGATCGGGTACGTGATCCAGGGCGGCAGCCTGTTCCCGCACATGACCGTCACGCAGAACATCGCCCTGGTCCCGGGGCTGCTCGGCTGGGACAAACGCCGTACGGCGGAACGTGTCGACGAACTGCTCGAACTCGTCGGCCTCGACCCGAACCGGTACCGCGGCCGGTACCCGCGCGAGCTGTCGGGCGGTCAGCAGCAACGTGTCGGCGTCGCCCGCGGACTCGCCGCCGACCCGCCGGTGATCCTGATGGACGAGCCGTTCGGCGCGGTCGACCCGATCACCCGGCAGCGGTTGCAGGACGAACTGCTCAGCATTCAGGAGGAGCTGCGCAAGACGATCGTCTGCGTCACGCACGACTTCGACGAGGCGGTGAAGCTCGGTGACCGGATCCTGATCCTCACCGAGGGCGCGAACATCGCGCAGTACGACACCCCCGAGGCGATCCTGGCGAACCCGGCGGACCGGTTCGTCGCGGACTTCGTCGGCGCGGGCGCGGCGCTCAAGCAGCTGACGTTGAGCCGGGTGAGCGAGATCGAGCTGGGCCAGCCGACGGTCGCGGCGATCGGCGACCAGGCATCCGACGTACTGCGGGCCGCGAAGGAGGCGGGCGACGACTCGGTCGTGGTCCTGGACGGCCGGCGGCGACCGGTCGACTGGATGTGGACGTCCGACTTGTCAGAGGTCGACAGCGTGCCGGCGCCGCACGAGGACACCGACCTGGTGACGATCGACCGGCGGGCGACGCTGAACGACGCGCTCGACACGATGCTGATGTCCAGCCACGGCAGTGCGGTCGTCACCGGCCGCCGCGACGAGTATCTCGGCGTGGTCGACTTCCAGGCCGTGCTCGCCCGCATCCAGGACGGCAACGGCCATGACAGCAATGGGCAGCCGGAGGAGGTCGCGCAGTGACGGTGACCCAAGACCTTCAGCCGAAGGAAAACCTGGCTGATGCAAAGGCCGCGGCCGCTGGGCTTGCGGCTACTCGCGCGCGCCGGCCTTCGTGGGGGCTGCTGATCGGGCAACCCCTGTTCGTGGCCATCGTGATCGCGGCGTGGGCGATCTGGCGGTCCCGCGCCGAGCTCGACTCGATCGAGCAGCGGCAGCTCGACTGGAAACTCGTCGGCCGGCTGACCGTGGAGCACCTCGAGCTCACGGTCGTCGCCACGGTCATCGTGCTGCTGGTCGCCGTACCGCTCGGCATCATGCTGACCCGGCCGCGGTCCCGCCGGGCCGCTCCGGTCGTGGTCGCGATCGCGAACGCGGGACAGGCGGCGCCGGTGATCGGGCTGATCGTGCTGCTCGCGATCTGGCTCGGCTTCGGCTTCTGGACCGCGATCCTCGCGCTCTGCCTGTACGCGATCCTGCCGGTACTGCGGAACACGATCGTCGGCCTGCAAGGCGTCGACCCGACGCTGGTCGAGGCCGGTCGCGGCATGGGTATGTCGAACATCGCCGTACTCGGCCGGATCGAACTGCCGCTCGCGGTGCCGGTGATCATGGCCGGCATCCGTACCGCGCTGGTCCTGGTCGTCGGTACGGCGACGCTCGCGACGTTCATCGACGCCGGGGGACTGGGCAGCCTGATCACGACCGGCATCCGCCTGCTGCGCTACCCGGTGCTGATCAGCGGCGCCGTACTGGTAGCCGCCCTGGCACTCCTCATCGACTGGGCCGGCCGAGTACTGGAAGAAGTCACCCGACCGAGGGGGCTCGGATGAGGCGGCTGATAGCGATGGTGTGCGCGGCGACGCTCGCGCTCGGCGGATGTGGCCTCGGCACCAGCGGCGGTTTCGTGCCGACCGGCGCGCTCCAAGGACCCCTCGCCCAGGTGAAAGGCCTCGACGGGCTGACGATCGCGATCGGCTCGAAGAGCTTCCAGGAGCAGCTGATCCTCGGGAAGATCGCCGCGATCCTGATGCGTTCGGCCGGTGCGAACGTCCAGGACCTCACCAACATGCCCGGCTCCGACACGTCCCGGCAGGCGATGATCCAGGACCAGATCCAGATGGCCTGGGAGTACACGGGCACCGCGTGGATCTCGTACCTCGGCCACGACACCGGCATCCCCGACAAGCAGCAGCAGTACGACGCGGTCCGCACGGAGGACGCGCAGAAGTACGGGCTGATCTGGTTGAAGCCTGCTCCGATGAACAACAGCTACGGCTTCGCGATGACCCGGAAGGAGTCCGAGCGGCTGCACCTCACCAAGCTGTCGCAGGTCGAGTCGCTGCCGGTGAAGGAGCGCACGTTCTGCGTCGAGTCCGAGTTCGCGAACCGCAACGACGGGTTCGAGCCGATGCTGAAGCACTACGGGATCCCGATGGGTTCCGGCGTACTGCGGGGCAACATCCGGACCCTGGACACGGGCGCGGTGTACGCCGCGACGAACAACGGGGACTGCCGCTTCGGCGAGATCTACACGACCGACGGGCGGATCAAGTCGCTCGATCTCGTCGTACTACAGGACGACAAGTCGTACTTCCCGGCGTACAACGTGGCTCCGGTGATCAGTAAGAAGGTGCTGGACGAGTACCCGCAACTGCGCGAGCTGCTGCAGCCGGTGTCGGACAAGCTCACCGACGAGGTGCTGATCGACCTCAACGCGCAGGTCGACGTCGACGGACGTGAGCCCGCCGACGTCGCCATGGACTGGTTGGTGAAGGAAGGATTCGTCAGTCGCGACTGATCGCTCGCTTCGGGAGCAGGCCCGACACCGCGAGGCTGACGACGAACAGCCCGACTGCGACCAGGACCGAGGCTTTGGTCGCGCCCAGGAACGCATGGGTCGGCAGCAGCTGGAAGAAGACGGTGCCGATCACGGCGACTCCGATCGCGCCGCCGTACTGCTGCATGGCAGTCAGTACGCCGGACGCCGACCCCGCGGCCTGGTCGTCGATCGAGGCCAGGATGATGTCGAACAGCGGCGCGAACACCATGCCGGCGCCGATGCCGGTGGCCAGCGTCGCCGGGACCAGGTTCCAGATCGTGGTCGCGTCGCCGTACGTGTGCAGGGTGAACCACACGCCGACCATCGCGACCGTCATCACCGCGATGCCGAGCTGCAGCGCCGTGCGGCCAAGCTTCGGAGCGAGCAGGCCCGCGGACAGCGGCGCGCCGATCGCGATCCCGAGCGAGAACGGCACCATCGCGAGGCCGGCCTTCAGCGGGCTGTAGTGCAGGCCGAGCTGGGTGAACAGGTTGAACACCAGCATGAAGCCGTTCATCGCAAGGAAGAACATGGTGATCACGCCGAGGCCGGCGACGTACCCGCGGTTGCGGAACAGCGACGGGTCGATGACCGGGTTGCCGGACCGGCGCTCCCGCCATCCGAACAGCGCGAAGACCGCGACCGAGGAGATCAGCATCAGGATCGTCCACAGCGGCCAGTCGAGCTCGCGGCCCTGCACCAGCGGGTAGATCAGCAGGCCGGAGGCGAGGCTGACCAGGAGTACGCCGGTGGTGTCGAGCCGGGACGCGCCGGGCGTCTTGACCTCGGGCATGAAGCGCAGCGCGCCGGCCAGGGCGGCGATCCCGATCGGGACGTTGATGAAGAAGATCGTCCGCCAGCCGGCGTCGAACCAGTTCGCGTCGATCAGTACGCCGGCCAGGATCGGGCCCGCGACCGCGGACAGCCCCATGACCGGGCCGAACATCGCGAACGCCTTGCCGAGCTCGTCGGCCGGGAAGATCGACTTCAGGATCGCGAAACCCTGCGGGATCATCACCGCGCCGAGCAGGCCCTGCGCGACCCGGCTGCCGATCAGCAGTTCGGGGCTGGTGGCCAGCCCGCAGACAGCGGACGCGATCGTGAACCCGAGGGCGCCGATCACGAACAGCCGCCGGCGGCCGACCAGGTCGCCGAGCCGGCCGAAGGTGACCAGCCCGATCGCGAAGGCCAGGGTGTAGCCGGCCAGCATCCATTGCATGGCCGATTCGGAGCCGCCCAGGTCGGCCCGGATCGACGGAGCGGCGATGTTGACGATCGTCGCGTCGACCAGGTCCATGATCTCGGCGACCAGGATGGTGGCGACGACGAGCCAGCGCCAGCGGTACGGCGTACCGCGCGGCGTGGTCGTGGTGTCTGGTGAGGTCTCTACGGCGGTGGCGGTCATGGTGGCTCCTCGGATGTGGATGCGAACGGTGTTCGTTGACGAACACCGTTCTACTCGCGAACAGTGTTCCCGTCAAGTACGGCGTTCGCTACAGTGGTTCGCATGACCCAGTCGCCGTGGCAGCCGATCAGTCCCGCCAAACCCGTGCGTCCGGCCAAGGAGCCGCTGACCCGGGAGCGGATTGTCGACACTGCCCTGCGGGTGATGGTCGACCAGGGCTACGAAGCGGTCTCGATGCGCAAGATCGCGCAGGAACTGCACACCGGCCCCGCCTCGCTGTACGCGCACGTCGCGAACAAGAAGGAGCTCGATCAGCTGCTGGTCGACCGGGCCGCGCAGGCGATGAATCTGCCGTCGCCGCCGGACCCCGAGCACTGGCAGGAGCAGCTGAAGGACGCGATGCGCGAGATGCTGCGCGCGATGCGGACGATGCCGGGTGTGGCGCGCGCCGCGATCGGCGCCGTACCGCTGGGGGAGGCCGCGCTGCGGACCTCCGAATGCGTGCTCGGCATCCTCAAGGCCGGTGGGCTGCCGGATCAGGCTGTCGCGTGGGCGGTCGACCTGATCCCGCTGTACGTGACCGCGGTGGCGTTCGAGGAGAGCGTGCAACGTGCGGACCAGTGGAGCCCGGAGGATCTCGAGCGGTTCCTCGACGGGTTGCGGTCCTACTTCGCCTCGCTGCCGGCCGGTCGGTTCCCGCTCACGGTGGCGCTCGCCGGCCCGCTGACGGCAGGTGCCGCCGGCGATGACCGGTTCGAGTTCGGCATCTCGGTGATTACCGCCGGCCTGGCGTCCCTGGCAGAGCCGCGGTGAACGGCTGCTGCAGTTCGGTGACCCAGTGCTCCGGGTCCTCCGGGGTGTCGAGGTAGAGCTCGCGGGCCGGCTCGGCGGCGCGTCGGCCGTTGTCGTCGAGCCAGCGCGCCAACGCCTGCCACGCAGGCAGTACCTGGGCGATCGGCCCGCGATGCACGAGCGTCGCGGCCTGCGTCGCGGGCAGGTCGATCACGTCGAGTCCGTTGCGGTTGCCCCCGGCATCGACCGCGGCCGGAACCGTCGCGCGTACGACGACCTCGTCCTCGGACTCCTGCTCGTACAGGCAGGTCAGCCGACCGGACGGCCGTACGTCGGCGTGCGGCAACCGCCGGCCCAGCTCCGCGCACAGCGGATGCACCACGGGCGTGATGTCGTCGGGCGTGAAGCTCGCGGCCGTGGCGGTGAGGCCGACGAGCCGTACGGCGGGCAGCTCCTTGACGACGACGTCCGCGGTCGGGACGTCTGCTTCCAGGCCGCGCAGGCGCGACTCGACCTGTGCGAGCCGTGCGGAGCTCTCGGCCAGCATGGTCTCCAACTGCGCGCGTCGCATCGTGAGCATCGCACGCAGCTCGGCCGGTCCGAGCATGTCGGCAATCATCGTGCCGACCTGGTCGAGGGAGAAACCGAGATCCTTCAGCGCGACGATCCGGTTCAGGTCGGCGAGCTGACCGGCGGTGTAACTGCGGTAGCCGGTGGCGGGATCGACGTACGCCGGTCGCAGCAGGCCGATCGCGTCGTAGTGCCGCAGCATCCGAATCGACACCCGGCCGTGGCGGGCGAACTCTCCGATGGCGAACATGAGTGCAGTCAACCAGCCAGGAGCTCGGCGAACGTGATCGCGGTGTCGTCTTCATGCCACGGGCCGATCACCTGGCCGCCGACCGGGAGCCCCGACGGCGTGCGTCCGATCGGCATGCTGAGCGCGGGATGACCGGTCAGCGACGCCTGTGCGATCCAGAACGCCTGCGCTTCGTAGGGTTGCCCGTCGATCGTCGTCGAACCGTGCGGGAACGCGACGGTGAAGCTCGTCGGGCACAGGAAGACGTCGACGTCGTCGAAGTACAGCTGCCAGCGCGCACGCGCCTGCATCCGGCGCCGCTCGAGGTCGCGTACGTCCGTGGCGGTCAGATCGCTGTCCGAGTCGCCGTGCAGCGCGAAGAACAGGTCGACCTGGCGGCCGAACTCCTCCGCCTGCTCGTTCGCGTCCACCCCGTCGGGCCAACCGTTGACGATCTTCGCGCCGCTGCGGGCCAGGCGGTCGATCGTGTCGGACAGCGCATCGCCGACTTCGCTGGTGACGGGCGCGGAGGGGTGATCGGTGACAACACCGACGCGGTAGTCCTGCAGGCGGTCGTGCCGGGGCAGGCGGAAGTTGTACGAGTAGGGCGCTTCGGGGCCGGCGGTCACGCGTAGTGCTGTTCGCAGGTCGGCGGCGGAGCGGGCGAGTGGTCCGATCGTTGACAGAGTGGGCAGTTCGCTCGGGAGGTACGGCGTACCGGGGATCTCGAAGCCGCGCAGCGGGACCAGGCCGTTCGTGGGCTTGAGTCCGTACACGCCGCAGTACGCCGCCGGGAGCCGGATCGAGCCGGCGAGGTCGGAGCCGTACTCCAGGTAGGTGAGGTCGGCCGCCAGCGCTGCCGCTGCGCCGCCACTCGATCCGCCCGGCGTACGGCCGAGGTCGGCGGGGTTGTTGGTCCGCCCGTAGATCTCGTTCGCGGTCTGGCCGAAGTCCGCGAGCATCGTGTGCACGTTCGTCTTCCCGACGACGATCGCGCCGGCGCGCTGCAGCCGCTCCACGACAGACGCGTCGCGGTCGGCGACGTACTCCGCGAACGCCGGATTGCCCCACGTGGTGCGCATCCCGGCGACGTTGAAACAGTCCTTGATCGTGATCGGTACGCCGTGCAGCGGCCCGATCGCCCCGCCCCGCCTGGCCATCAGCGCGTCGGCTCGGGCCGCTTCAGCCAAGGCGTGCTCGCGCCGTACCTCGACCACCGCGTTGACCTGTGTGTCGTCCGCGATCCGCGCGAGGAGCTCCTCCGTCACCTCACGCGACGTGACCTGACCCGTGCGGATCTGCTCCGCGACCTCTCCTGCTGTGAACATGCGCCCTGTCTATGGTCTGACACCGTGTCAGAGTCAACGCCCGACTTCGGTTCCGTTGTGGAAGACCCGTTGGACGCGCGTCTCGAGCGAGCTGCAGTCGAGGTCGACGCCCTCCAAGAGAACCAGGTCCGCCCGCTTACCGACCGCGATCTCACCGCGGTCGTCCGCGAGTCCCAGCAGCGTCGCCGCGTCGATCGTGGCCGCTCGCAGCGCGCCGGCGTCACCGAGTCCGGCGGCCGCGAGATGCCTGAGTTCCCACAGCACCTCGGTGTGCGGCCGGACCGGGTTGTCGGTGCCCATCGCGATCCGCACACCTGCGGCGATGGCGAGCCGCATGGATTCCCGATGGGCCTCGGCGGCGCCCTCCGGCGTGGATGACGGATCCGACTGCGTGACCGAGAGGGTCGGCACGTAGAAGGTCCCGTGGTCCGCCATCGCCTGTACGGCGGCCTCGTCGAGGTAGGTCCCGTGCTCGATGCTCCCCGCACCGGCGCAGGCGGCGAGTTCCGCAGCCCGGGCTCCGTGCGCGTGCACCATGACCCGCCGGCCTCCGCGCCGCCGCGCCTCGTCGACCAGCGCGGTCATCTCGTCCTCGGTCAGCTCGAGGTCCGCAAGGCCCTTCCCGAGCGCAAGGGACCCGGTGACAGTCACCTTGATCCAGTCCGCGCCGGCCCGAACCATCCGCCGTACGACGGCCCGCGCCTCGTCGGCGCCGTTGAAGATCGGATCCGGCAGCGAAGGATCCTCGAAGAAGTCGAGCGGCCCGGTCCGCGGCGCCCACAGGTCGCCGAGGCCACCCGTCGTACCCACCTGCCGCAGGCTGAGCAGCACCTGCGGCCCGTCGACCCAGCCCTTCTCGACCGCCATCCGCACGCCGGCGTCCGCGCCCCACGCATCGCGCACCGTCGTGACGCCGAGGCTCAGGAGGGTGCGCAGCACGGGTACGGCGGACAGCGGGCGCACCGATCGCGGCAGCCCGAACGGATCGATCCGCGTCTGCGCGATGCACAGATGCGTGTGGCAATCGATGAACCCGGGGACAAGCAACCCGCCGTCGCATTCGATCGCGTCGTCGCCGTCCAGCCCGATCCCGACCTCGACGATCCGGTCGCCTTCGAGTACGACGTCCGCCTGCTGCACGGCGCCGGACCCGACGTCGAGCACCGACCCATTCCGAAGCACCACCCGCCCGCTCACGGCACGGCCCGCCCGCTCACAGCACTACCCGCCCGCTCACAGGACCACCCGCCGCTCACAGGACCAGCCGCCCGCTCACGGCACGGCCCGCCCGCTCAGGGCACCAGCCGCCGGCTCAGGGCACCAGCCGCCGGCTCCCAGCACCATCCGCCCGGTCACAGCACCACCCGCTCGCTCACAGCACCACCCGCTCGCTCACAGGAGCAGCCGCCCGCTCACGGCACCAGCCGCCCGCTCCCAGCACCAGCCGCCCGCTCCCAGCACCAGCCGCCGGCTCACAGCATCCTCGCCGTTCACAGCAGCCGGAGTGCGGTGAGGGCGTACGCGCGCGCCGCGGTGACCAGTTCCGCGACGGCGACCGATTCGTCCGCGCGATGCGCCTGGCTGGTGACCGAACCGGGGCCCAGGACAACGACCGGTACGCCGAGGTCGCGCGCGACGTACCCGCCGTCGCAGGCCGCGGTCCACCCCGCGAGCGGCATCGGCGGCCCGCCGGCATCGAAGCGCGCGGCCTCGGTGACGCGGACCAGTTCTGCGTCCTCGGGGGTCTCGAAGGCGGGCATCTCCATCGGCATCGCGAGCTCGACGGTCAGGCCGCGGTCCTCCAGGTGCAGCGCGGCGATGCGGTGGTCGAGGTCGGCGAGAACCTCGGCGGGTGACTCGCCGGGAAGCAGCCGGCGGTCGGCGACGATCATGCAGTCGGCGGGAACGATCGAACCACCGGTGCCGCCGTTGATCTGGCCGACGCTCCAGGTCGCCGGGCCGAGCAGGGGATGGGGTGCGGCCGCGAGCTCCTGGTGCAGGCGTTCGATCTCGGCGACGACGGCGGCCGCGCCGTAGATCGCGTTGGCGCCGCCGTCCGGGTTGCCGGCGTGCGAGGCGCGACCGTGGACGGCGACCTGGAGGTACGAGTCACCGCGCGCCGCGACGATCGTCTGCAGGTCGGTCGGCTCGGCCGTGATGCACCCGACGTACTGACGGGACGGGCTGCTGGAGGGCGGGTTGCGGTCTGAGTCACCCCTCGCCCCTGTCCTTTCCGCTTCAAGTCTATCGAGGAACGGCTCGGCAGGTCCGGAGTTATCCACAGACGGCGGGCGCTGGTTGGCGGCGATGTAGGCGCGGATGCCCTTGCCGGTCTCTTCCTCGTCGATGACGGCGGCCAGTTCGACCGGACCGCTCAGCGTGCTGCCGCGGAGGGCGGCGAGTGCGACCAGGGCCGCGGCCAGGCCGCCCTTCATGTCGGACGCGCCGCGGCCGAAGATCCGGCCGTCGCGCAGGAGCCCGCCGTACGGGTCGACCGTCCAGCCGTCGCCGACCGGGACCACGTCGGTGTGACCAAGCAAGAGCAGGCCCGGATCGTTGCCACCGGCAAGTGTGATGCTGACGTTCTCCCGCCCGGGCTCGACCGCCGTGGTGGCGATGTCGAGCCCGAGCTGACGACCCGCCGCGGCGAGGACGGCCACCGTGGCGGCCTCCTCACCGGGCGGGTTCTGCCCGGGCGCCCGGACGAGATCCTGCGTGATTTGTACCAGCAGGTCCTCGTCGATGCGGTCCAGCACCTTCTGTTCGGCGGGCGTCAGGCTCATACCCACCAACCCTAGGCTCAGTCCCCGGCCACGAGCGCTCCCCGCCGCGTCGGCGGGATCGGTCGGGTGGGGAGTTCTGCTGGTCGTCTCAGGTGGGTAGGACTCCCCAGTCACCGAAATTGTGCGTGCACCGGAGCGATCGCGCCGTCGAGGGCGAAGCGGGGAAACTGATGGTCGTTGGGTGACGATTTATTACCCCACCGCGCTGTCTCGCACGGCCGGTGGTGCTGGTCGCCACGTCGAGCAGGCCGTGCCGGGATGGAGCAGGCCGTGCCGGGGCGGGAGGAGCTGCCGACCCCGGTGCACGTACGGCGCGGTCCAGCTCAGTCTCCGGCCAGGTACGCCCGCCAGCCGCCGGATGCGGTGATGTCACGCGCGGGGTCCGCGGCGTCCGCCGTACACAGGAAGCCGAGGACCTGTTGTCCGTCCGAGAGTTCGAGCGGCCCGATCGCCAGCGGAGGATCGATGGTCGCCGCGAAGCCGCCCAGTTCGGCGGCCGGCATGCTCCACACCTCGACTTCGATCCCCGGGCCGTCCGCACCCGTCAGGGTCCGGGTCAGTCCGGGACGCGGCCCGTCGACCAGATACATCCGGTACGACGACGCGGTCCGTGCGGTGCGGGCGAGCCGGGCGCCGCGCCGTACCAGCTGATCGTTGAGTGGCTGACCGGACAGGTGAGCGCCCGCTACCGCGAGCAGGATGTCGGAGGCCGGCACGTCCTCACCACACCAGAGAGCTGCCAGATCGATCACCGAGAGGTCATGGCCGGCCGGCGCCAGGAGCTGGATCCCGAACGGCAGACCATCGGCCCGATCGGGTCCCGGGAAGGCGACCGCGCACAGGTCGAGCAGGTTGACCATGTTCGTGAAGCGACCGAGACGACTGTTCACGCCGATCGGATCGGCCGCCACCTCGGCCAGCGTGGGATGCCCGGGCGTCACCGGCAGCAGGAGCGCGTCGAGCTGCGTCCATAGTTGCTCACTCGCACGCTTCAGTGTCGCGAGCCGGTCGAACCCCGCGAAGGCATCGGCCGCAGTCAACGCCGCCCCGCGCCGCACAATCGTCCGCACAGTCGGATCGACCGCCGAAGAGTCGTCCAACTTGTCCCCGAACGCCAACCAACGTTCAGCGAGCCACGGCCCGGAGTACAGCAGGTCGGCAGCTTCGAGCAACGGCTGTACGTCGACCTTCACCACGTCGCCGAGGCGATGCGCCTCATCAAGCGTTGCCTGCCACGCCAGCTCATACTCCGGATCCAGACCCAGCCCGACATCCGGTACGCCGATCACCGCCGCCGCCCCGGCGACCCGGCCCGGCCGCTGATGGGGGAGTGACGACGCTCGCCGCGACCAGGCGTCCTCGGGGTCGAAGGCGACCATCACGTCGAAGGCGCGGCGCGCAGTCGCGACCGAGCGGGCCATCACGGTGACGCAGTCGAGCGATCGGCATGCCGGTACGACGCCGCGCGCTGAGACCAGGCCACGACTCGGCTTGATACCAACGAGCCGGTTGAACGCGGCCGGAACACGCCCGCTCCCCGCGGTGTCAGTGCCGAGCGCAAAGTCGACCTGCCCGGTGGCGACCGCGACCGCGCTGCCCGAACTCGAGCCGCCCGACACATGCTCGGACGAGAAGACCGAGTGACAAGCGCCGTACGGTGATCGCGTGCCGACCAGACCGGTCGCGTACTGATCCAGGTTCGTCTTCCCCAGCGGTACGGCGCCTGCGGCGATCAGCTGCTCGACCACGAACGCGTTGTCCTTCGCGGGTTCCGTGGTACGCGGGTCGCCTGCGGTCGTCGGCACACCGGCCAGGTCGATGTTGTCCTTCAGCGCCATCGTCAAGCCGTGCAACGGTCCGGGTCGTGGCTCGATCGGGTTGACCCGGGTGATCCACTCGTTGTTCATGCGCCCCACCGGGCCCGCTCGGCCTCGAACGCGGCGCGGCGTCTGGCGCGCAAGGTCGCGATGTCCACAGGTGCCTCCTGCTCGATCCGGCGTACGTCGGCGATCGAGAACGTCGCCGGTGCGGTCTTCAGCTCGGCTCGCCCGGCCGCGATCTCGGCCCGCTCGTGGGCGAGTTGCTCCGCGCTCACCGGCGCGAATCTGATCAGGTCGAACTGTCTCAGCAACCAGGGCTGCTCGTCAGCGGGGGAGAGCCGCCAGACCGGGACCGTGCGTCCGACGAGCTGGTACCCGCCGGGGCCCTCCATCCCGTACACGCACAGGTAGATCCCGCCGATCCCAACCGCGTTCTGGGGCGTCCAGGTCCGCGCCGGGTTGTACTTGGTGGTGACGAGCCGATGCCGCGGATCGACCGGTACGGCGACCGGCGCACCGAGGTACACGTCGCCGAGACCGACCACCAGGTACGTCGCGGCCTGCACGATCTCGAAGACCTCGTCGCGCGTCTCGAGATCGTTGACCCGCCGGATGAACTCGACGTTGTCCGGGCACCACGGCGCGTCCGGCCGGACCGACGTGGCGTAGCGGCGCATCGCCTCGTGTGCCGCCGGATGATCGAACGCGATCGGCAGCACCACCTCCCGGGACGGCAGCACCACGGTCTCGGGATCGCCCAGGCCGGCGGCCAGGAACGCGAGCCGCTCGGCGAGTTCGGTGAGCACGAGCCGGGCTGAGTCGACCGCGACGAGCAACGACCGCACCCCCTCGACGATCTCCGTGATCCCGGTCGGCCGGTCGTCCCGCAGGGCCTGGGCCAGCAGGTGGATCCAGACCCGGACCGTGAGGTCCAGTTCGGCCGGCCCCGCCTCGACCAGCACGTGCCGCTCGCCTGCGCACCTGATCGTGTACGACGGTGCCGTGCCGGCCTGCTCGCCGTGGTGCAGGACCTTCGGGCGATGCGGCGTACCGGTCGAGACGGGGACCGGTGCGGGCTCTTGGCGGAGATCGGTCAGCCAACGACGGCGGTCCTCGATCGCCTCGCTAGCTGCAACTAGTGTCACTGGAACTAGTTGCACTGAATCGCCGGCGCGCAGCTGGCCGAGCATCCATCGGTCGGCCTCGATCACGACGGCGGGTACGACGAACCCGCCGAGTGACGGGCCGTCCTTGCCGACGATGACGGGGGTGTCGCCGGACAGCATGATGCCGCCGACCGGGTACGCGGAGTCGTGCACGTTCGACGGATGCAGACCAGCCTCGCCGCCGTCGGTCCGTGCCCAGCCGGGGTTCGGCCCGATCAGCCGGACGCCGGTGCGATCGGACCGATGGTCGACGATCCACTCGTTGGCAAAGAACGCCTCGACGCCCTCGGCGGTGAGATGTTCCGGCGCTCCGTGAGGCCCGGGGATCACGCGCACTTGCCAGGAGTCCGACATCGCCGGCAGCTCCACCGACAACGGCGTGAGCAGGTTCTCCTGCCGGCCAAGCGGAACCTGGTCGCCGGCCGCGAGCGGCTTGCCGTCGTGACCACCGAAACCGCCGAGGATGAACGTGGACCGACTGCCCAGCACCCGCGGCACGTCCAGTCCGCCTTGGATCGCGACGTACCCGCGCATCCCAGGACCGTCGAGCGGGCCGACGTCCAGCACCGTTCCAGCCGGCCATCGGACGACCATCCCCGGTCTGAACGGCACGTTGTCGACAGTCGGATGGCGGGCAGCGCCTCCCACGCAGATCAGCCGATCCTCGTCACAGGTGAGAACCGGTCCGTTGAGGACGCATTCCAGCCCGGCGGCACTGTCCGGATTGCCGACCGCGGCGTTGACCAGCGCGAACGTGAGCTCGTCGGCCGCCCCGGACGGCGGTACGCCGACGTCCCACAGCCCCGGCCGGCCGGCCAGATCCTGCACCGTCGTTTGGATGCCCGGGGCAACAACTGTGACCACGGCCACCGTCACCACCGGCCCAGGAGCTGGATCGGCGTCGGATCCCAGCCGTTACAAGGATTGTTGACCTGCGGACAATTGCTGATCAGCACGAACAGATCGCGGCTCGCGGTGATCTCGACGTACTTGCCCGGGGCGGACAGGCCGTCCTCGAACGTGAGTCCGCCGTTCGACGTCACCGGCACGTTCATGAAGAAGTTGACGTTGTGGGTGAGCTGACGCTGCCCGATACCCGCCTTCACTCCGTAGCGCAGGAACGTCTGCCGGCACGCGTGCTGATGGCGCGTGAACTCGCCGTACCGGATAACGTTGCTCTCCTGCGAACACGCGCCGCCGACGGTGTCGTGCCGGCCGCAGGTGTCGTCGGTGATGACGGCGAGTTCGTCGAGCCTGGTCGATACCAGGCGCGAACCGGTGGTGAGGAACACGGCCCGCTGCTCGCGGATCGTGTCGAAGGCGGAGTACCGGTTGTCGATGTCGTGGGCGTCGTAGAACAACGTGTCCACGGCTTGATTGCCGTGCAGGTCGACGATCCGCAAGCGTCCGCCCGAGGGCACGGTCACGAGGGCGCCGTCACCGGCTTCGACGACGGTGTCGAGCGCGACGGTCGTTGCCGTGATGGTCATGCGATCAGCTCCCGGGTCAGGCGCAGCGCGCGGATCGCTTCCTCGCGGAGCTCGGGATCTTCTGTGTCATCTGGTGTTTCGAGTTGTACGGCGACGCTCGCGGCGGGGCCGTCGGACAGGGCGTGGGGTGCGGTCGAGATGAAGACCAGGAGGTCTTGGTCGGCCCGGAGGGTGACGGTGTCGCCGGTGTGGGCGTGGTCGGGGACGAAGGTCAGGGAGGCGCGCGGGTCGTCGGCGACGGAGACCTTGCTGAAGAAGTTGATGCAGGCGTGCAGATCAGGTTCGCCGAACCCGTGCTTGGTGAGTTCGAGCAGGAGGAGTTGGTCGGGGAGGGCGCCGGTGAGGCAGTCGTGCCAGTCGAGGGTCGAGGCGATGACAGTCGCGAGCGCCAGGCCGCGATCCGACATCAGAACCATCCCTGGCTTGATACGGGCCGACATCTGGGACTTCAACGTGTCCGGGATGTTCAGGCGATCGAGGCGGTCGGCGCCGATGATCAGCATCGTCGCGTTCGCACCGTCGCCGAGCGCGGTCAGGGTGATCGTGCGTCCGGCCCGCACCAGCACAGACCACGCCGCGGCGGCCGGGATCTCGTGCTTGTGAGCAGGCGCGGATGTGGCAGCCGGGGTCATGCGCTGGCGCCTTCGACGGCTGGTGTCGTGGTGGGCAGGGGTACGCCGATCGAGGCGTAGTACGCGGTGCGCTGGGCGCGGTAGGCGAGGAGACCGCCGACTGCGACGACGGCGAGGGTAATCAGCGGGAGGTACTGCAGGTACCAACCGTCACCCGCCGGGTCGTACACGTCGGCGCGTGGCCAGCCGAGATTGATCGCCATCGCGAGTC
Organism: Kribbella sp. NPDC055110; assembly: GCF_053607525.1. NCBI lineage: Bacteria > Bacillati > Actinomycetota > Actinomycetes > Propionibacteriales > Kribbellaceae > Kribbella > Kribbella sp. NPDC055110. The sequence continues at coordinate 105,260 of NZ_JBSGTS010000011.1, read as the reverse complement.
CGTAGGCGACCGCGACGATGTTGACGATCAGACCGAACCGCCCGAGCGAGAACAGCGGCCGCCCGTTCTCGTCCACGCCGCCAGGCAGTCCGTTGCCGGTCAAACGCCGTACCAGCAAAGGCGTCGTGACCATCAGATAGGCGACGTACAGCAGCATGATGCAGACGCTGGCGAGGCCCAGGAACAGGCCCGCGTTGCCCACGTTCACGACCAGGCAGACACCGGCCAGCACACCGGGCACCACCGTCGCGGCGACTGGCGTGCCGGTTCGCGTCGACACCTTGCGCAGCTGCCGTGATCCCGGCAGCACGTTGTCGCGCGCCATCGAGAAGATCATCCGGGCCGCCGCGGTCTGGATCGCCAGCGTGCACACACAGACCGCGAGGGCGACGTCGAGGAGCAGCAGCTTGCCGGGCGTCGTACCGAGCCGGCTCGTCAGCACGTAGGGGAGACCTTGGGTGGCGAGATCACCGTCGGTCAGCGACGGCGCGGCCATCAGCGCCGCGACGATCAGGAACGCGCCACCGATGCCGGAGGCAACGACCGCGCGGATGATCGTCCGGGGCGTCGTCGCGCGCGGCTTGTGCGTCTCCTCCGACAACTCGCCCGCGCTGTCGAACCCGACCAGCACGTACGCCGCCATCAACGCCGAGATGAGCAGCGGTCCGACGTACCCGGTCGTGCTGTCGAGGTTCGTCGTGTGCAGTACGACGGAAGGACCGCGCTCGGCGCGGGTTGTCAGCAGAACGACGATCAGCACGACGCCGACCAACTCACACGTCACACCGACCGAGTTCACGAGCGAGGTGATGCGGACGCTGGTCGCGTTGAGCACCGTGGTGGCGACGAGCAGCAGACAGCCGAGCAGTACGGCGTTCGCCGCGCCGTCCTTCGACGCGAGAGCGGGGTCGCTGCCGACCAACTGGAAACCGGGCCAGACCGCGGGCAGTACGACCTGTAGCGCGATCGCCGCCGTCGCCAGCGTGATGATCTGCGCGATCACCATCGTCCAGCCCGCGAACCACCCGACGACGGCGCCGCCGAGGCGACGCGCCCACTGGTAGATCGCTCCGGACAACGGGTACCGGGCGGCGAGCTCGGCGAAGCACAACGCCACCATCAGCTGGCCGGCGAGGACGATCGGCCAGGTCCAGAAGAACGCCGTACCGCCGAAGCCGAAGCCCAGACCGAACAGCTGGAAGACGGTGGTGAGGATCGAGACGAACGAGAAGCCGGCCGCGAACGACGCGTAGCTGCCGACGCGGCGCGAGAGCTGCTGGGCATAGCCGAAACCACCCAGGTCTCGCGCGCCCAATTGATCCGTGCTGAGAGTTTCAGGGGATGCTGACATTCAGGGCCTCCGCTGCATCGGGCCCAGGAACGCACACGGCAGCCCGGGGCCATCAAGGCCTCCCGGGCTTTTGTCCCGCCGTGGAGCGGTGCCGTGGTGCCGGCACCGCCTCCCCTCTCGGACCAGTCCTGCCGTCAGCTCGACCAGCAGCGGAACCCTAGGGGCGCCCCGCCGTCCCGGCGGGTCTGTTCCAGTTCAGGGCGTACCGGTTTCAGCGGTCGTCCTCGCGTGTAACAGCGAAGTAAAGGAATCCTCTCACCGGTCCCGCCTCACAGCCCGTCGCGGAAACCTTCGCGCCAGGACGCGTAGCCGGGCTGCCAGTCGAAGGTCTGCTTGGCGAGGGTGTTGTCGGCGCCGCGGATCTCGGTGAACGCGGCGACTCCGACATCGCCCACCGCGAGCCGGCCCAGCCAGGCCGGGATGTGCCGCGGCGCCTTCGCCCCGAGGATGCGCGCGAACTCGGGCAGCCAGACCGCTGCCTGCGCCGGGTCGTCGTCCGCGACGTGGAACACGCCGGTGACGTCGCTGTCGATCGCCTTCACCGTCGCCGCGGCCGCGTCGTCGTAGTGGATGAAGGACCAGACGCCGGTGCCGTCGCCGATCAGCGGGAGCCGGCGCTTCTGGATCAGTTCGACCATCGAGCCGCCCTTGCCGATGTCGCCGGTCGGGCCGTAGAAGCTCGCGTACCGGAGTACGACGCCTTCGATCCCGTCAGTGTTCAGGGCCGCCGACTCGAGGTGCTTGATCGCGGCCAGCGTCTGCCGCTGCGCGGGCACCGGGTTCGGGTCGAGCGGGTCCGCCTCGGTCTTGGCGGCGGACCCACCGTGCTGCAGGTTCCACCCGGCGTACGACTGGACGACGAACCGTCGCACGCCGGCCGCCTGGGAGGCCGCGAGCAGGTTGTCGGTGCCCTCGGTCCGCAGCCGGTTCGTCATCGCGAAGCTGTCGTCGAAGTGCTTGAAGTCGATTCCGCCCTTGAGCGCCGTCATCTGGTGTACGACGACCTCCGGGCGGACCGACTCCACCGCGGCCCGTACCGCGGCGGCGTCGAGGCCGTCCGCGAGTACGGCGTCCGCGCCGAACGCCCGCACGCCGGCCGCGCCGGACTCGGACCGGGTCATCCCGGTCACCTCGTGTCCGGCCGCGATCAGCTGCGGTACCAGTGACCGGCCCAGTCCGCCGGTCGCGCCTGCTACCAAAACCTTCATGTCATCCTCCGTCGTCGGTGCTTACGACCCGGAGGACACGCGCCGCCTCAGCTCTGTGACATCTCCTCCGAAGTCAGCGTGAATTCGGTCGGGCCGAAGGAGACGTTGAGCTTCCCGTCGATGGTCATCGTGTCGCCGTCGGTCCGGCAGGTCGCTGTGGCGGCGAACGGGGTCTCGACCCAGCGGAACGTCGCGACGAACGCATCACCATCGCCGTACGCGCTGGTCACGACCCGCTCACTGGTCTCGGGGACGGAGGCGTCGTAGACCGTGCTCACCGCGGTTTCCTCCCGCCAGCCGCCGGCGGCGCAGACGATCTCGTGCACACTCCCGCTGCTGAAGTCACGGAAGCTGAACGTGCCGGTGCCGTCGGCATCCAGCCGTACGGCGGTCAGGCCGGTCGGGTTGTCCGCCGCGAACCGGTACGTCTGCCCGTTGCCCGGTGCAGGCGCGGGACCGCTCGGCGGCGCAAGCTCGAGCCGCTCCGGGCGTTGCGCCTCGGGGACCTCCTTGCCTTCGAGAGCCGGCAGCAGGTAGTCCCAGGCTGTGTTGAGGATTGCCTGCATGTCGCCGGTCGCGCTCGTAGTGATGAGCACCGCGTCGTACTCCGGGAAGACCACAATGAACTGGCCGAACGCGCCGTCACCGCGGTACGTGTTGTGGCGACCGCGCCAGAACTGGAATCCGTAGCCCTGTTTCCAGTCCGGGTTCTCCTGGTTGTCGTTCGGGACCTGCTTCGAGGTGGCGGCCTCGTACCACTCGGCCGGGACGACTTGCTCGCCGTTCCACTCGCCGTGCTGGAGCAGGAGCTGCCCGAAGCACGCCAGAGACTCGGTGTTGAGGCTCAGACCCCAGCCACCGACGACGATGCCTTCCTTCGACACCTGCCAGGTCGCCTCGGTGGCGCCGAGCGGCTCGAACAGCCTGGGGCGCAGGTAGTCGAGCAGGCTCTCGCCGGTGAGCCGCTGCAGGATCGCCGACAGCATGTACGTCGCGCCGCTGTTGTACACGAACACGCTGCCCGGCTCGTGCTCCACGTCGAGACCGAGGAAGATCTTCACCATCCGGCGGTCCCGGCTCAGCGCCTCGACAGTGTCCTCCGAGTGCCCGGTCGTCATCGTCAGCAGGTGCCGGACCTTCATCGCGGCCAGGTTGTCGCTGACCGTCTCGGGCAACTCATCCGGGTCGAAGAACGAGATCACCTGGTCGTCCAGCGACAGCAGCCCCGCGTCGATCGCCAGTCCGACGCCGGTCGACGTGAAGCTCTTCGACACCGAGAACAGCAGGTGCCGATCCTCCAGCCGGTACGGCGCCCACGCCTCCTCCAGCACCACGTGTCCGTGCCGCACCAGCATCACGGTCTGGATCTCCGGCTGCCCGGCGTCCAGCGCTCCGACGAAACTGTCGAGCGCGGCAACGGTCAGGCCCTGGGCTTCTGGCGTACTCCGTGGAAGTCTGCTCATTCTCAGCACGCTATCTCCCCGAACGGACAAATATCAGGTGAGTTCTGCCAGGCGGGCAGCCGTGATCGTGAACCCGGTGAAGGTCGGCGGCGACTTCCGCCGTACCGTCGAGAAGGCGCTGGCCGCCCGGAGGTTCGCGGAGCCGCTGTGGCTGGAGACGACCGAGCGCGACGCCGGCGTGACGATGACCCGGCGTGCGATCGACGATGCGGTCGACCTGGTGCTGGTCGCCGGCGGCGACGGGACCGTGCGGGTGGCGTGCGCCGAACTCGCCGGGACCGGCATCCCGGCGGGCGTGCTGCCGGCCGGAACCGGGAACCTGCTCGCCCGCAACCTCGGGATCTCGCTCGAGCTCGACACCGCGCTGGCCGAGGTGCTCGACGGCTCGGATCGGCGGATCGACAGCGTGCTGGTCGAAGGGGATCAGCTGCCGGCCGACCGCTTCGTCGTGATGGCGGGCCTCGGGCTGGACGCCGAGATCATCGCGGACGCCCCCGACGAGCTCAAGAAGCAGGTCGGCTGGGCGGCGTACGTCGTGTCGACGCTCAAGAACCTGAACCACCCGTCCGTCCGGGTCGAGATCACCGTCGACGACCAGCCTGCTGTACGCCGTCGCGCGCGCACTGTGGTGATCGGCAACGTTGGCACGCTGCAGGCGAACATCCCGCTGCTGCCGGACGCGACCCCCGACGACGGCCGGATCGATGCGGTGGTCCTCACGCCGCGGCGGATCAGCCAGTGGCCGCGGCTCGTGCTCGGCCTCGTGCTCAAGTCCTGGCGTGAGGAACATCTCCAGCGCTTCACAGGCCGTCGCATCCAGGTCCGGGCGGAGCGGACGGTACGGCGTCAGCTCGACGGCGACACCGTCTCCGACGGCACGTCGTTGACCGCGGAGGTCGACGCGTCAGCTCTGCTCGTTCGAGTGCCCTGACGGTTGCAGGTGGGGTCAGCGGCTCCTAGTGCTGGACGAGTACGGCGACAGTTCGCGGTGGGACTGTTGCGGTGCCCGTGGCTGAGGTCCAGGTGGTCTGCTTGACCACCGCATCGGTGCCGTTGGACTGGACGGGGGACAAGGTCAGGTTGGCGCCGGTCAGACCGGGGACCTGCTGGGTGACGGTGGAGCCGGTGGAGTTGAAGACGACCACAACACCCTTGAGGGCCGGGTCGACGTTCGGGCCGACGGTGTCGTCGATGCGCATCGTGATGACGCCGGGAGTGGTGCCGCTGGCCGGGAACGTGAGTTTCTGGTTGATGAGGTCGGCGGTGCCCAGGCGGAACAGTGGCGTGGAGAAGCGCAGCTTGAGGAGGTCGGCTGCGGCGGTGGATGCGGTGGCGACGTCGGCCGCGGTCGGTTTCAGGGCCGGGTTGCCGAGGAGCGGCTTCATGTAGGTCCACTTGGCCTCGTTGTCGGTCTTCGGCGGCAGGCCGTGACCGAAGCCGTTGTCGGCGCCGGTCCAGTCGAGCGTGTTGAACCAGTCACCGGAGTCGTACGAGTTGCGGTCCAGCGACTTGCTGCGCAGCAGGTCCGCGCCGGCATGCCAGAATGACGGCGTCTGCGCCAGCGCGGTCGTTGCCAGTGACAACGTGTTCATTCGGATCCGGTCCGGCATCGGCAGGTCCGTCGGGAGTTTGTACGTCAACGTGTCCCACAACGTTTCGTTGTCATGGGCATCGACGTACGTGATCACCTCGTCCGGCTGGTCGGCGTACCCGGCCGGTGAGCCGTTGTAGTCGACCTGATCGCCACGGACGTCCGCACCCGACGACACCGACTTGAACGTGAACGACCGCAGGTTGCCGGCCAGCCCGAGCTGCACCAGGTCCGTGTCGTGGGCGAGCCGCTTGGCGCGCTCGTCCGGCGTACCGTTGATCGGGTCACCGTTCGGGTCGCTCGCCTCGCCGGAGCCGAAGCCCTGGATCCGCGGGTTGCTGTCGAACGGCCCGCCGCCCCGCACCGCGTCCCGCAGCCGGTCGGAGAACGTGCCGATCCCGGTCCCGCCGAGGTTTCCCTGCCGGGCCTGGACGAACAGCGCGTCGTTCGCGACCTCGCCGAAGTTCCAGCCCTCGCCGTACAGATAGATCGACTTGCCGTCGACGCCGTCCTTGGCGAGCGTCAGCTCGTCCAGCGCGGCCCGGACCTTCAGCATGTTCGCCTTGGAGTGGTGACCCATCAGGTCGTACCGGAAGCCGTCCACGTGGTAGTTGCGCGCCCAGCTGACCGTGCCGTCGACCATGATCTTCTCGGCCATCGCGTGCTCGGTCGCGATGTTGCTGCAGCAGGTCGAGGTCTCGACCTTCCCGGTGGCGTTGAGCCGCTGGTAGTACCCGGGCACGATCTGGTCCAGCACCGACGTCGGCGCCTGCCCTGCGGCCGGGGTGTGGTTGAAGACCTGGTCGAGGACGACGCGCAGCCCGGACTTGTGCAGCCCGCCGACCATCGTGCGGAACTCGGAGACCCGCGCCAACCCGTCCTTCTGGGTCGCGTACGACCCTTCCGGCGCGAGCCAGTGGAACGGGTCGTAGCCCCAGTTGAACCCGTCCTTCGCGGCCACTGCTGTCACACAGGCTTGCTGCTGGTCGGAGTCGGCCGGCAGCGACTTGAGATCGCAGGCGGGCGTCTGCTGCCCGGTCTCGGGGATTGACGCGATGTCGAAGGTCGGCAGCAGGTGCACGGTGTTGAGACCGGCTGCCTTGAGCGCCTGCAGATGCTTGGTCCCGTCGCCGTTGTCGGCAAAGGCCAGATAGGTACCGCGGTGCGAGGCCGGCACCGTGCTGTCGTTGATCGAGAAGTCCCGCACATGCAGCTCGTAGATGGTCGAGTCGACACCCCGGGCGAGCTTCGGCGCGGCACTGGTCGACCAGAGCGTCGGCTTACCCGCCGGGTCGTTCAGATCGGCGGCCACGGAGTACGTCGAGTCTGTGGTCAAGGCAACCGAGTACGGGTCCGTGACGACGTTCGTCTCGACCTTGCCGGTGCTGGGCGCGTACACCGTCACCTGATAGCGGTACGACGCGTTCTTCCACGACCGTGGTCCGCTGACCGACCAGGAGCCGTCGCCGTTGGTGCGCATTGGGATGGTCGACGATCCGATCATCAGCTGCACGTTCTGGGCGGTCGGTGCCCAGAGGGTGAAGGTCGGCTTGCCCGCTTGCCATGTGACGCCGTACGAGCGTCCGGTCGCGTTTCCGTAGACGTCGTCGAGCACACCCGGGATCTGTACGCCGGTAGCGTCCAGCAGTCGCCCTGCGTCGTCGTACTGCGCCAGACCGAGCTGACCGGTGAGGATCTTGCGAGCGTCCGCATGGTCGAGCCGGAGCGTGGTGTACCCCGGTTTCACCTCAGTGGGGTCGTAGCGCAGGCCGGCCGACGAGCCGCCGATGTCGTTCGCGTCGACCTTCAGCGAGCCGGTGTCCGACCAGTGCAGCCGCCACCGGTACCTCTCCGCGTGGTCGACCGCGGGTACGGCGAGGGTGTCGCGGCTGAGCCAGTACGCCTTCGCCTGGCTCAGGTCCGGCTGTGCACCGGGCTTGGCTGTCGTCACCGTGAACTGGTGGGTCGCGAGCACGTACGAGAACGTGACGACCAACCCGTCCGATGGCACCGCGACCGGTACGTTCTGAGCCGGGTAGCTCTCGTCCCAGGACAGGTTGTGCGCCACCTTCGCCTCATAGTTGCCCGCCTTCAGTTCGCTGGTGGACCACGTGTAGGTCCCGTCGCCGTCCTCGTCGGTCAACCAGGGTCGCATGCAGGAGGGATCCCAGTCGGTCGGGCAGCCCAGTGCGGTCTGGAACGACCCAGGCACCGTGATGATCGGCCCCTGTGCGCTGGACGTGACGTAGTGCCGCCCGTGCTCGTAGTAGAACGTGACGGGTGTGGTCGGTGCCGTGTAGGAGATGTTGGCGCCGTTGGGGACACCACCCGCTCCGTAGTTCTCGGTCCAGCTCTTGTTGATGGCTGCCTTGTACGCGTGCTCGCGGGCCGGCAGCGTGTACGTGCCCTTCCAGACCTTGTCCTTCGGGTCGAGCTTCAGCTGAGCCTGCTCGCAGTCCGGCGCCCAGTCCGCGCCGCAACCCATGTCGACGTTGTGGTCTCCCGGGACGGACACGTTGGCCGGCTGTACGACGGGACCTGTCCCGCCACCGCCACCACCCGGGGCAGCAGCGTCACCAACTACGCCGTACGACCCGGACACCGAGTAGTTGCCCGAGGCATCCCGCAGTACGGCGCGGTACTCGAGCAGCGTGCCCTTGGCGAGTCCGGACACGTCGTGGAACACGCGGTACGGCGCGTTGTCGTCGGCGCCGAGCCGCTTCCACGCCGTCGTACCCACAGGTCGGTAGCCGAACGTCACTGTCACCGGGGTGTTCTCGGGGACCGCAGCAGCGATCTCCGCACGCCCACCGACGGTGGCACCGGCTTCTGGTGAGCTCATGTAGACGTTGGGCGCCTTGGCGCGCGGCGAGATCTTGGTCTGGGCCTGGTACACCGTCACGGACAGAGGAGCCTGGCTGACGGCCACCCTGCCCTCACGGTCGGTCTTCACTGGCTTGGAGCCGCCGTAGACCGGCTTGAGCCAGGTGTTCGGTCCGTACGTCGCCACCGTGGCAGCGGCCGCTGTCTTCGAGTTGTTCGCGACCACCAGGTACTCGACGTTGTCGCTGCCGAGCCGGCTGAACGCGTACAGGCCGTTGGTCTTGGACGCGTACCGGTGCACCTGTCGCCCGTCGGACAGGGCCGGGTACTTGGCACGCAGCTTCGCCAGTTCCGCGATGTGCTTGTACATCGGCGAGTTGACGTCGTACCTGTCCTGCTTACCGATCGTCGTCGTACCTGTGCCGTCGACGACCTCGTCGTCCGCGTACTCGTCGGTCTGGGTCGCGAACATGTCCTGCCGCGCGTCCTTGTCACCACCAGGACCTGTGAAGCCCTGCTCGTCGCCGTAGTAGACGACCGGCTGGCCGCGGGTCAGGTACATCAGCGAGTGCGCCAGCTCGTCCCGCTGCAGCAGCTCCTGGCCGTTCGCGCCGCCCTGCTTGAGGAACGTGCCGACACGCCCCATGTCGTGGTTGCCGAGGAACGTCGGCAGCTCGTACGCGTTCGAGTCCGTGTCGGTGTAGTAGTCGTCGTCCGCGTAGAAGTCCTGCAGCTTCGTACTCGGGTCGCCCTTCGCGTACGCGACCGCGCTCTGCTGGAACCCGAAGTCGAGCGTGGCCTGCAGCGCGCCCTTGGTCGTGTACGTCGACATGAACTGCGGGTTCGCGTCGAAGACCTCGCCGAACATGAAGAAGTTCTTCGTGCCGGCGTTCTTCGCCGCCGCCAGGATCGCGGGCGAGAACTTCTGCCAGAACTCGATGTTCACGTGCTTCACGGTGTCGATCCGGAACCCGTCGATGCCGAGCTCGGCCCACGTCTTGTAGACGTCGATCATCCCGTCCCGGACCTTCGGCTGCTCGGTGAACAGGTCGTCCAGCCCGACGAAGTCGCCGTACTCCGCACTCTCGCCGGCGAACGTCGAGTCGCCGCGGTTGTGGTACAGCGTCGGGTCGTTCAGCCACGCCGGGACCTTCACGGTCGCGTCGGCCGGCGTCCGGAAGACCGGGATGTTGGGGAAACTCACGTTCTTGTCGAGCGGTGGGAAGGTGTCGCCGCCCGCGTACGCCTTGTCGTCGAAGACGTTGCCGGACGCATCCTTGTACGGCGAGGTGGCCTTCGAGATGTAGCTGTACTGGCCGGACTGGTAGTCGATCACGTCCGCGGTGTGGTTGGTGATGATGTCGAAGAAGACCTTCATGCCCTTGCGGTGCGCGAGGTCGATCAGCTGCTGCATGTCGGCGTTGGTGCCCAGGTGCGGATCGATCTGCGTGAAGTCGGTGATCCAGTACCCGTGGTACCCGGCGCTGACGTTCGCGCCGGAGCCCTGCACCGGGCGGTTCTTGAACGACGGGGTCAGCCAGATCGACGTCGTACCCAGGGACTTGATGTAGTCGAGCTTCTGGATCACACCGGCCAGGTCGCCGCCGTGGTAGAAGCCCTTGTCCTTCGGGTCCAGCCCGGTCTGCAGCCGGTCACCGGTGAGTCCGCCCGCGTCGTTCGCCTTGTTGCCGTTCGCGAACCGGTCCGCCATCAGGAAGTAGAACCGCTCCTTGGTGAGGTCCGGTCGCAGGCTCGGCGTCGCGAGCGACTTGTCCGCGGCGGTCACCGCCGGCCCGGCAAGATCCACCGGCGTCACAGTGACAATGTGACTAGTGTCGTTGTAACTGAACTGGAGCTTCGCCGGGCCCTCGATCCGCAGCGGGATGTTCGCGCCGTCCCGCACACCGCCGGCGCCGTAGTTCTCGTCCCAGCTCTTGTTGACCGTGATCTTGTACTCGTACGACCCCGCCGGCACGTCGAACACCTTCGTGTACGGCGCACTCGCACCCAGACTGGACGCGTCACAGCCCGGATCCCAGTCGGCCGCGCACCCCAGCTCGCTCTGCAACGAGCCCGTGACGGTGATCACCTTCTCCGCCGTCACCTGAGCCGGAGCCGGCGCCGCCGTACCCAACCCCAGTACGACCACTGCGGCCGCGGTGAAACCTGCTGTCAAACGCCTGAACCCGTGCATGACGTGCCCCTCCCCGGCGACTCACCCTGCCGGGGACGCTAGCCGCCGACCTCTACCGTGAGGAGGGCTCGAATGTCACGGTAAGGTCACGAGGTCCGGCAGGGTGGTCTCGATCGGTGTGCGCAGCACAGTCGTCGCCTGCTCGTCGTACGGTGTCGGCTGTGCATTCAGGATGACGAGAGGCTTTCCGGAGTTCAGGGCGAGGTCGCAGAGACCAGCGGCCGGGTAGACCTGCAGTGACGTGCCGATGGCCAGGAACAGGTCGGCTGCCTCGGTGGCTGCGACAGCTCGGTCCAGCACGGCTCTGTCGAGGGACTGGCCGAACGAGACGGTCGCAGACTTCAGTACGCCGCCGCACACCTCACAAGACGGGTCGTCGTCGCCTGACCCGAGCCGGGGGAGTACGTCGGACATGGGGATCCGGCGCTCGCACTGGAGACAGTCGACATACCAGACCGTTCCGTGCAGCTCGTGGACCAGCTCCGGAGACGAGCCGGCCCTCTGATGTAGTCCGTCGACGTTCTGTGTGATCAGACCAGTCAGACGGCCCTGCCGCTCCAGCTCGACCAGAGCGAGATGGCCCGGGTTCGGCTCGACCGCCCACGCCGGCACTGCCAGCCGGTGCTTCCACGTCGCCACCCGCACCTCGCGACTGGCGACGTACTCCTCGATATCGAACATCGCCTCCGCGGCCGGGTCCTTCGTCCACAACCCCTGCGGCCCTCGAAAGTCCGGTATCCCCGACGCAGTCGAGATCCCGGCCCCGGTCAGTACGGCGATGCGTTCGGCCTTGATCACACCTCTGACGGTATCCATTCGCGGGCCAGGACCGACATCACGACCTCGTCCACCCATTCACCGTCCCAGAGGAGGGCGTCGCGCAGGACGCCCTCGGTGGTGAAGCCGGCCTTCTCGTACACGCGCTGGGCCCGCGGGTTGAACGCGTACACGCCGAGGCTGATCCGGTGCAGGCCGAGCTGCTCGATGCCGTAGCCGACGGTCAGCCGCGTCGCCTCGGTCCCGAGGCCGCGGCCTTGGCCGGCCGGGCCGATCAGGATCCGGAAGTTGCAGCACTGGTTGTCCGGGTCCCAGTCGTTCAGCACGGCCTCACCCACGACGACACCTGACGCCCTGTCGACGATGGCCAGGTCCAGCCGGTCGGTCTGGTCCTTACGGGTCCGCATCCACTCGCGGGCCCGCTCCTCGCCGATCTCGCCGTGACTGCCGGTCAGGCGGACGACGTCCGGGTCGTCCATGGCGGCCTTGAGGGCGTCGTAGTCGTCCTCGTCCAGCGGGCGCAGGGTCACCAGGTCCCCGGTGAGCGTCGGCTTGTACGCGAAGTCGGTCACGTCGCGCAGTGTGTCAGCTGACCCGCCGTACGACGTACTGGTTTTCACCGGCCGACACCAGCTCCTGAGAGCGCATCCGGCACCACGCCGGGATGTCTGTCGCAGCGGCCGGGTCGTCGGCTAGCACTGTCACCGTGTCGCCCACGGCAACAGTCGGTAGCGTCTGGGCCAGTTTGATCACCGGGAGTGGACAGAGCAGGCCACGGCAATCCAGGTCGACGTTCACATCCCGACCTCCGCCCGGATTCGCTGCACCAGTCCTGGTAGCACAGCACAGAACCGCTGGACGTCGTCGTGGGTCGTGTCGCGCCCGACAGAGACACGGACGTTGCCGTGGGTCAGTACGCCCATCGCTGCCAGCACGTGCGAGGGCCGGAGCGTGCTCGACGTACAGGCGGAACCACTGGAGACAGCGAACCCCTCAGCGTCCAGTGCAGTCACCAGCGCCTCACCGTCCACGTAGAGGCAGGAGAACGTGAGGATGTGGGGCAGGCGGTCGTCCGCATCGCCTACTACCTCGACATCGGGGATGTCCGCGGCCACACGGCGGCGTACCTCGTCTATCCAGGCCCTGTGCTGCTTGTCGAGCTCCGCTGCCTCGGCCAGCCGCGCCTGCAGCGCAGCGGCCGCGGCGAGCGCATTGGGGACGTTCGGGAACCCGGGGGAGAGGCCGTCCTCCCGCTCGTCCATCGGCCACGCCGGTGTGAACCGCGTGCCCTTCTTCACAGCCAGTAGCCCGACACCAGGCGGTCCGCCCCACTTGTGGGCGCTTGCCGCGAGCACCGACCAGCCCGCGGGTACGGCGTCATGGCCGACCGACGCGGACGCGTCAACCAACAGCGGTACGTCGCCTGCGGCCGCCGCAGCGGCCTCGACCGGCTGACGCGTCCCCACCTCGTGGTTCGCCGACTGCAGCGCAGCCACAGCCACACCAGGTCGCCGTACTGCGTCTGCGAAGGCAGCTAGCTCGACCCGCCCCAGCCGGTCCACGCCGACCTCGACAGCAGCCTCGCCAGCCGTGTGCAGTACGGCGGAATGCTCGACGGCACTGTGCACGATCGTTGCCCCGACCCGGTTGCGCGCGGCCCGTACCGCGGTCAGGCCGGCCTGGATCGCCGCCGTACCGGACGTGGTCAGGTACAGCTCGTCCGGCCGTACCCCGACCGCGTCCGCGAGAACCGCGCGGGCGTTGTCCAGCAGCAGTCTCGCGGTCCGGCCCTCGTGGTGCAGCCGCACCGGATCGGCCCATCCGGAATCCACTGCCGACAGCAACATCTCCCGTGCCGCAGGGTGCATCGGCTCGGCCGACGCGGCGTCCAAATACGTACGCTCGCTCACACGGGAAACGCTAGACCCTACCTATGCGCGGGACGGCGAATGGTGTCCAGTAGTGTTTGGTCGTCAGTCTCACTTGGGAAGGGAAAGGCGCCCCGTGGGTTCGAACGGCACGCCCGGAGTGGAGGAGCGACCGGCAGGTTCTGCCGGCGCCACACGGCCGGCGAAGCGTCGCCTGCTGGTCGGTAGTGCAGTGGTGCTCGGCACCCTGCTGCTGACCGGTTGCTCGACGGCGACCACTGAGCAGTGGAAACGACTCGGTCTGCCCGAGGGCGCATCGGACCGGACCGAGGCCATTCGCAGCCTCTGGATCGGGGCATGGATCGCCGCCCTGATCGTCGGCGTGATGGTCTGGGGCCTGATCCTGTGGGTCGTGGTGCGGTACCGCAAGCGCAACGACGACGCACCCCGGCAGGTGCGGTACAACCTGCCGCTCGAGGTGCTTTACACCCTGGCCCCGTTCGCGATCATCGGTGTGCTGTTCTTCTACACCGTCGAGCACGGCAACCGGGTCACGAAGATGGACGCCAGCCCGCAGCACACGGTCAACGTGGTGGGCCAGCAGTGGCAGTGGACCTTCAACTACAAGGACACCGTCAACGGGCAGCAGGGCGTCTGGGAGACCGGCACGATGGACAAGCCGGCCACCCTGTGGCTGCCGGTGAACGAGTCGGTCCACTTCGACCTGACCTCACCGGACGTCATCCACTCGTTCTGGGTGCCGTCGTTCTACTTCAAGCTCGACGTGATCCCGGGCAAGACGAACAAGTTCGAGCTGACCCCGACCAAGACCGGCACCTTCGCCGGCAAGTGTGCTGAGCTCTGCGGTCTCTACCACAGCCGGATGGTCTTCACGGTCAAGGTGGTCTCCCGCGACGAGTACGACGCACACCTGCGCGAACTGGCCGCCAGGGGCCAGACCGGCGCCGCAACCGGTGGCGCCGACGCCACCACCATTCCCGGTACAGGGGGCGAGAAGTGACCGACTTCGCCGAGCGCACCGGCGCTATCGGTAGCACCACCAGCGCGCTGCCCCGGCGGCGCACCAAGGGCGAGTTGCTGGTCAAGTACCTGACCACGACGGACCACAAGCTGATCGGGCACATGTACCTGATCACGTCGTTCGCGTTCTTCCTGATCGGCGGCGTGATGGCGCTGCTGATCCGCGCCGAGCTGGCCAAGCCGGGCCTGCAGATCGTGAACGAAGAGGTGTACAACCAGCTCTTCACGATGCACGGCACGATCATGCTGCTGCTGTTCGCGACGCCGCTGTTCGTCGGCTTCGCGAACGAGATCATGCCGATCCAGATCGGCGCCCCCGACGTCGCGTTCCCGCGGCTGAACATGTTCAGCTTCTGGCTGTTCCTGTTCGGCGGCCTGATCACGATCAGCGGCTTCTTCACCCCGGGCGGCGCGGCCGACTTCGGCTGGTTCGCCTACGCCCCGCTGTCGAACGCGGTCCGTTCGCCGGGCGTCGGCGGCGACCTGTGGATCATGGGTCTGTGGATGGCCGGTCTGGGCACGATCCTGGGTGCGGTCAACTTCATCACCACGATCATCACCATGCGCGCTCCGGGTATGACGATGTTCCGGATGCCGATCTTCTGCTGGAACATCCTGGTCACGTCGATCCTGGTCCTGATCGCCTTCCCGATCCTGGCGGCGGCGCTGCTGGTGCTGGAGGCGGATCGAACACTCGGGGCCCATGTCTTCGACGCAGCCAATGGTGGGCCGATACTTTGGCAACACCTGTTCTGGTTCTTCGGGCATCCAGAGGTCTACATCATCGCGCTGCCGTTCTTCGGCATCGTGACCGAGATCCTGCCGGTCTTCAGCCGTAAGCCGGTCTTCGGCTACATCGGTCTGGTCAGCGCGACCCTCGGTATCGCGGTCCTCTCGGTGGCGGTGTGGGCACACCACATGTTCGTCACCGGCGCGGTGAACCTGCCGTTCTTCTCGTTCATGACGTTCCTGATCGCGGTCCCGACCGGGGTGAAGTTCTTCAACTGGATCGGCACGATCTGGGGCGGGTCGGTGTCGTTCGACACCCCGATGCTGTGGTCGGTGGGCTTCCTGACCACCTTCCTCTTCGGCGGTCTGACCGGCGTCATCCTGGCCTCGCCGGCGCTGGACTACCAGCTGTCCGACTCGTACTTCGTGGTCGCGCACTTCCACTACGTCGTCTTCGGCACCGTGGTGTTCGCGATGTTCGCCGGGTTCTACTTCTGGTGGCCGAAGTTCACCGGCCGGATGCTCGACGAGAAGCTCGGCAAGCTGCACTTCTGGCTGCTGTTCATCGGCTTCCACACGACGTTCCTGGTGCAGCACTGGCTCGGCGTCGAGGGCATGCCGCGGCGCTACGCGTCGTACGGTCCCAACGAGGGCTTCACCACGCTGAACGAGGTCTCCAGCGTCGGTGCCTTCATCCTGGGCGCGTCGATGCTGCCGTTCTTCTACAACATCTACAAGTCCCGCAAGTCGCCGCCGGTCGGCGTCGACGACCCGTGGGGCTGGGGCCGTTCGCTGGAGTGGGCGACCAGCTCGCCGCCGCCGCGGCACAACTTCGAGAAGTTGCCCCGGATCCGTTCGGAGTCCCCGGCGTTCGACCTGCACCACGCCGACCTGGCGCTGGCGGAGTACCCGGACAACCGGGCCGGCAAGGACAACCTGCTGGACGCGGGCGAGGACGAGGGCCGGGTCGGGCATCTCGAGGAGATCGTCGACGGCGGGACCGACGGGAAGGACAAGGCGTGAAGGTCGAAGCCTGGGTCTTCGGGATCCTGAGTGTGTTCGTGCTCGTCGTCACGCCGATCTACTGGCTGATGTCCGAGGACCCCACCGGCACCACCGCTTTGGTGATGACGTTCTTCCTGTCGCTGCTGGTGGCGTTCTACCTGAGCGTCACCGCCCGGCGGATGGACCCCCGGCCGGAGGACCGCAAGGAAGCGGACATCGTCGAAGGGGCCGGGGAGCTCGGCTTCTTCCCGCCGTACTCCTGGTGGCCGCTGTGGTGCGCGCTGACGCTGGCCGTGGTCGTGCTCGGCATCGTCTTCGGCTGGTGGCTGTTCATCGCCGGCTGCGGAATCGGCATCGTCACGCTGAGCGGCTTCATCTTCGAGTACTACCGTGGTGACCACGCTCACTAAGGTCCTGTCTGGCAATCCAGACAGGACCTAGTTGAGAGTCGTACGAAAAACGCCGTCCGGGAACGAACCGGGCGGCGTTTTCGTGCGTCTGTAGTAGTGCGAACCGGTATGGAGCGTTGTGGACCGTACCAGATCGGCCTGAGCGGATGCAGGGAAATGTCGCCGCGGCAGGTTACCCTTACCGCGGTCTGACTAAACAGGGGAGAACTGGGGAATGGTGAGCGGTTCGGTGAGGAAGCACGGCCTTGCCGTGGCGGGGATCTGCGTCCTGCTGCTGGCCGGCACGGCCTGTAGTGACACGGAGGCCGGCGGCGGCAACGGGGGCGGCGGGCAGTCGACGCCCAGCACATCCACGTCGGAGAGCAACTCGCCAGGCGCCTCCAGCACACCAGGGGGCTCGACGACTCCGTCGGAGACCCCGGGATCGGCCGACATCGCGATCGTGCCCGCCAAGGGCGCGTCGTCGGTGCAGCCCGACAAGCCGGTGACGGTGACCACCACGGCCGGCAAGCTGACCGCGGTCACGCTCAAGGACGACGACGGCGACAAGGTGACCGGCAACTTCAACGCCGACAAGACCCAGTGGACGTCGTCGCCGCAGCTCAAGCCCGGCGCGTCGTACACGGTCAGCGGCACGGCCGAGGGTACCGACGGCGCCTCTGTGCCGATCAGCTCTACCTTCAAGACCCTGAAGGCGTCGAAGAGCCTGAAGGCCTCGGTCGTCCCGCTGAACGGTGAGACCGTCGGCGTCGCGCTGCCGATCCAGATCTTCTGGAACAACCCGGTCAAGGACCGCGCCGCGGTCGAGAAGCGGCTCTCGGTGAAGACCTCGGTCCCGGTCGACGGCAGCTGGCACTGGGTGAACAGCAAGCAGGTCAACTACCGCCCGAAGAACTACTGGCCGGCCGGCACCAAGGTGGCGGTCGACATCGGCACCCTGGGCGTCAACGCCGGCAACAACACGTGGGGCACCGCGAGCCGGACGATCGCGTTCAGCATCGGCAAGTCGGTCGTCACCAACGTCAACGTCAAGAAGCACACGATGACGGTGACGATCAACGGCAAGCTGGCCCGGACCATCCCGATCACCGCCGGCAAGGACGGCTTCACCACCCGCAGCGGGGTGAAGGTGATCATGGAGAAGTTCACGGTCAAGCGGATGGATGCCGCGACGGTCGGCCTCAAGCCCGGCGACCCGGAGTACTACAACATCCCGGACGTGAAGTGGGCCCAGCGCGTCACCAGCTCCGGCGAGTTCCTCCACGGCGCCCCGTGGTCGGCCGGCAGCCAGGGCAGCGCCAACGTCAGTCACGGCTGCGTCGGCATGAGCCTCAAGGACGCCCAGTGGTACTTCAACCAGACCCTCCGCGGCGACCCGGTGATCGTCACCGGCACCACCCGCCACATGGAGCCCGGTAACGGCTGGACCGACTGGAACACCACCTGGGCCGCCTACAAGGCCGGCTCCGCCCTCTCCTGACACACCAACACGCAACAGCCTCCTCCCCGCATGCCCGCGGGCAGGAGGCTGTTGTGTTTCACCGCGGCTGATTCAGCCCGCTGGTACAAGAGGCAGACGCCCGACCCCCGGTGAGCTTCCGGTGGAGCTCGCTCGTGCTTCAGAAGAAGGCGTTCGGGTTGACCGGCTGGTCGACGAGCTGCTGGATTACGTCCCAGTGTTCGACGATGCGGCCGTTGTGCACGCGGAACAGATCGATGGTGGCCAGGCCGGGTCCCTGGCCAACGTCGATGTGCGTGTGTACGGCCACGTGGTCGGCGTCGGCGACGACGCGCTTGACGGTGATCTCGCTGGTGCGTAGCCAATCGCTGCCTCGCAGGTACTCGCCGAACGCCGCGCTGCCGGGACCGCGGACGCCTGGGTTGTGCGACACGAAGTCGCCGTCCAGTAGTTCCAGGAAGGCGTCGACGTCACCGGCGGAGAAGCGCGTGACCGCCTCCATGACGAGATCTCGGTTCGAAGTTGTCATACTCGTACGACGGATTGCCGCAAGGTCGGCGTCACACGTGTGACGCCGGGGCGGCCAGGATCGTCTTATGAGAAACCATGAATGAGTTCGAACGACACCACACGTCGCTGTTCGCGGTCGCCTACCGCATCCTCGGTCAGCA
The DNA here is from genome assembly GCF_053607525.1 of Kribbella sp. NPDC055110. NCBI lineage: Bacteria > Bacillati > Actinomycetota > Actinomycetes > Propionibacteriales > Kribbellaceae > Kribbella > Kribbella sp. NPDC055110. Next base: position 86,670 of record NZ_JBSGTS010000011.1, on the reverse strand, counting down.
CGCCGACGCCGAGGATGTGCTGCAGGACGCCTGGCTACGCTGGCGGCACGTCGACTCCAGCACAATCGAGAATCCGCGCGCGTATCTGCACCGGCTGGTCGCGAACCAGGCAATCGACCAACTGCGCCGTGTCAGGGCGCGCCGCGAAGACAGCACCGACGTACCCGAGACTGTGGCACCGGGCAACGATCCCGGTGAGACCGAGGCGGTGTCGGCAGCCCTGCGCGTGATGCTCGAGACCCTCGACCCGGTGGAGCGGGTGGTATTCCTCCTGCACGAGGTGTTCGAGCTCCCCCACGCCGAGATCGCCCCGGCCGTCAACCGCACCGAGCGGGCCGTGCGGCAACTGGCATACCGAGCCCGGCAGCGGATCAACGCCGGACAACCACGGCATCGGCCGACCAGAACCGATCACAAACGCACCACCGAACGCTTCCTGCTCGCCACCGGCACCGGCGACCTGATGGCCTACGCGACCTCCTGCACCGACCGGTCCGCCGACAGCCGTCGATGATGCCGTCGAGTGACGAACCAGAATCCCCTTATTTTGTGGGCAGTCCGTCGGCCCACGCAGCCCACAGCTCCTCAGCGTGGAGGGACGGGAGGGAGTGGTGGGTCGCGGTTCCGAGTTGTACGACGGTTGCGGCGGGGGAGAGTGTGGTGACTCGGTGGGTCAGGTGAGCTGCGTTGTGGCTCTTGCTGCGGGCGGCGACGAAGACCAGGGGAGCGAGGTCTCGCAGCTGGTCGTCCGTGGGGCGTCTGGTGCGGACGAACGGGGTTGACGGCTGCTCCGCGGCCAGGCCGGCCAGCTCGAGGATCTGGGGATCGAGCGGGAGGCCCTGCGTCTCCCAGCGCAGGAACGAGACCGTCCGCTTCCCGGACGGCCTCAGCAAGCTAGGTAAGGCCCGAAGGACGAACGGGACGCGCAGCCCGACGTAGCAGTCCGTCGGATCGATCAGATCATCGCGTACACGCGGTACCGCTCAGCAAGCCGCGGCGCCATCGTGAACCACACGGCAGAGGTCCCCCCATGGCTCGGCCGCGTTGGACGTGGTGCACCTGTTGCGGGAGGTTGCCCTGAGGCTGGACCTGGCGGTCGGGGAGTTCGCCCGTACGACGGGCTTGCACAGCACCGACGTACGCGCGCTGGTACGCCTCCTGGACGCCGAACGCGCCGGACTGGAGGCCACGCCCAGCTGGCTGGCGCAGCAGCTCGGAATGACCTCTCAGGCGACGACAGCTGTCATCCACCGTCTCGAGGCCGCCGGCCACGTAGAACGCCTCAGAAGCCGCACCGACGGACGCAGCACCCACCTCCAGGTCTCCGACACCGCCGTAGCCCTCGGCTGGCAGTTCTTCGGCCCCTCCTGGACCGCCTGATCGCGGTCACCAGCGCACTCACAGCCCCCGAGCGGACAACCGTCGGCGACTACCTCACCGAGGTCACCGAAGCCCTCGGCTGACCGCTTGCGGTCACACCGCAGCAGATTGCGGTCATGACCGGTCGACCGACCCTCCGCGCCACTACGGTCGGTTCGGTTTCGCTGGCCGGGGGCAGAGCTGTGAGGTGATAGTGGCTGAGGAAGTCGGGCCGGGGTACTTGGTCGGCGGGCAGTACCGGTTGGTCGAGCTGATCGGGTCCGGTGGCTTCGGCCGCGTCTGGAAAGCGGTCGACGAAACGCTCGAGGTCGACGTCGCGGTCAAGCAGATCTGGCTACCACAGAGTCTCTCGGCGGACGAACGCGCCGACGCGTTGCGCCGCGCCACCCGAGAGGCCCGGAACGCGGCCCGGCTCCGGGATCATCCGAACATCGTCACCGTGCACACGGTCGTCGTCGACGGCGACTCGCCCTGGATCGTGATGCGCTGGGTCGACGGACACTCACTCGACCGCTGGATCCGCACCGAGGGCCGGGTGCCTGCCGCCGACGTACGGCGAATCGCGGACGGGCTCCTGTCCGCGCTCGAGGCGGCGCATACCGCGGGCATCATGCATCGGGACGTGAAGCCGGCAAACGTGCTGCTCGGCCAGCACAACGAGGTGCTGCTGGCTGACTTCGGGATCGCGGTGCACCCGACCGACACGACGGTGACGGCGACCGGGATGTTCATCGGGTCGGCGGAGTACATGGCGCCCGAGCGGCTGCGTGGGTCGGACGAACCCGCCGGCGACTTGTTCTCGCTGGGTGTGACGCTGTACCACGCGGTCGAGGGCGTCTCGCCGTTCCACCGTACGACGGCGGCTGCGACGATCACCGCGGTGATGTTCGACGACCCACCGGACCTGCAACACGCGGGCGACCTGCGACCGCTGATCACCGCCCTGCTGGCGAAGAACCCGAAGGACCGCCCGTCGATCGGCGCCGCCCGCCAACTGCTCAACTCCGCGACCGAGGTGATGACCCGGTCCGCCCCGACGAGGAAACTTCCAGAACAAAGGAAGCCGTCCGCGCCGAGCAAGCCGCCGGCGGCGACCAAGAGCACGAAGGACGAGAATGTCCCGCTCACCGTGTTCAAGTTCGCCGTCTTCCTGGCTCTGATCGTGTACGTCGGCCCACAGATCATCATCCCGCGCGTTGCCGATGCCATCGGCCCGAATGCGCCGGCCTCGGCTCCGTCGATCACCGAGGGACACGTTGGCGACTGTGCGGCCGCCGCCCAGGAACTGCCGTCGTACCGGAAGGTCCCGTGCTGGTACCGATCGGCCGGCTACAAACTGCTGTCGACCGAGCAGGTCACACCCGAGTCGGGCATGCTCTTCCAGCTTCTCGACGACAAGGCAGAGGCCGCTTGCGCCGGCGTCCCGGGCTGGGACGCTGGAACGACCGACAGCGTGAAGAGTGGCGACCACTGGCTGGTGTTCTGTCTCGGCAAGAAATAGCAGAAGGGGCCTCCGGCGAGTGCCGGAGACCCCTTCTGGTGCTTGACGTCAGGAGCGGTCGGACGTGACCTCTCGGTACGTCTCCGTGTCCTCTGTCAGCTCGTGGATCTCGTCGGCGTCGTGAGCGTGCTCGTGCGCCTCCTCGATCTCCTGCGTGGTCGGCTTCTGCACCGCGTCGGCGAAGTAGAAGCGGGACAGCGCGGCGCGGGCCTTGTGCAGCGCGCGACGTGGGGCGCGGACGCCGTTCTCGTCGGTCTCCGGGCCGATCTCGTGGGGCACGAGCCGGTCCCGCGCGGTGAGCGAGTACGCCTCGTACGTCGAGATCGGCTGGTGCTTCTCGGTGTACTTGCCCTCGGGGGAGCGCACGATCACACCGGTCTCGAGGCCGTGGAGCAGACGCTCCTTGTCGGCCCGCTGCAACGAGATCGCCCAGCGGCGTGCGATCCAGAAGCCCAGGATCGGGCCGAGGATCACCGCGAACCGCAGGAACCAGGTCACGTGGTTGAGCGACAGGTTGAAGTGGGTGGCGATCAGGTCGTTACCACCACCGATCCACAGCAGCGCGTAGAACGTGATGAACGCGACGCCGATACCGGTCCGGGTCGGGACGTCCCGCGGGCGGTCGAGCAGGTGGTGCTCGCGTTTGTCCCCGGTGATCCAGCCCTCGATGAACGGATAGAGCGCGACCAGCGTGACGAACGCCGGCGGGATGATCAGCGCCGGGATGATCAGGTTCCAGCTGAGCGTGATGCCCCAGAAGTGCGACTCGAAGCCGGGGAATATTCGCACCGAGCCTTCCAGCCAGCCCATGTACCAGTCGGGTTGCGCGCCCGCGGTCACCTCGGCCGGGTTGTACGGCCCGTACAGCCAGACCGGGTTGATCTGCATCAGTGCGCCCATCAGCGCGGTGATGCCGAAGACCACGAAGAAGAAGCCGCCGGCCTTGGCCGTGTACACCGGGAACAGCGGGTAGCCGACCACGTTCTTCTGCGTCCGGCCGGGACCGGCGTACTGCGTGTGCTTGTGGTACACGACCAGGAACAGGTGGGCCGTGACCAGCGCCAGGATGATGCCGGGGATCAGCAGCACATGGACGATGAAGAATCTGGAGACGAAGTCGTCGCCGGGGAACTCACCGCCGAAGATGAAGAAGTTCATGTACGTGCCGACCACGGGTGACGCCTGGATCATGCCGTTGGTGATCCGCAGACCGGTGCCGGACAGCAGGTCGTCGGGCAGGCCGTAGCCGAGGAAGCCCTCGATGATGCCGAGGAACAGCATCCCGAAGCCGATCAGCCAGTTCAGCTCACGCGGCTTGCGGAATGCGCCGGTGAAGAACATCCGCAGCAGGTGCACCATCATCGCGGCGATGAACAGTACGGCCGCCCAGTGGTGGATCTGCCGCATCAGCAGACCGCCGCGGACGTCGAACGTGATGTCCAGCGTGGAGGCGTAGGCCTCCGACATGTGCAGACCCTTGAGCAGGCTGTACGAGCCCTGGTACTCGACCTCGGTCATCGAGGGCTTGAACCAGAACGTCAGGAAGGTGCCGGTCAGGATCAGGATGATGAAGCTGTAGAGCGCGATCTCGCCGAGCATGAAGGACCAGTGGTCCGGGAAGATCTTCCGCAGGTTCTTCTTCCCGATCTTCGCGATGCCGAGGCGATCGTCGACCCACTTGACCGGTCCAGGGAACTCTGTGCTTGTTGACACTGTTGTCACCCTCGTTCGAAGAAGCTCGGGCCGACCGGCTCGTGGAAGCCGCTCTGCGCAACCAGGTAGCCCTCGCTGTCCACTGCCAACGGTAGCTGAGGCAGCGGGCGGGCAGCAGGGCCGAAGACGACCTTTGCGCTGTCGGCCAGGTCGAAGGTCGACTGATGGCACGGGCAGAGCACGTGGTGCGTGGTCTGCTCGTACAGCGAGATCGGGCAGCCGACGTGGGTGCAGATCTTCGAGTAGCACAAGATGCCGTCGATGCCCCAGTTCTCCCGGCCCGGCTTGGTGCGGATCTCGCTCGGCTTGATCCGGACCACGATCACCGCGGCCTTGGCCTTGGCGTTCTGGTACTCCGTCGCGTTTTGCTCCTGCAGCGGGGCCAGGTTGGCCGGCGCCGCGTTCACCAGCTGGCCGACGACCAGGTCGGACGGCTTGATCGGGCGGTCGGTGACGTCGTTGACGACCCGGATGCCCTTCGCCCAGATCGTGTTGTACAGCGACCGGCCCGGCAGCGGACCGAGGTCGCGGAGCAGGATGATGGCCGGCAGGCCGAGGACGCCGAGCGCGCCGATCAGCGAGTTGCGGATCATCTTGCGCCGGCCGAAGCCGGACTCCTCGGCACCTTCCTTGAAGGCCTCGGTGATCTCGGCGATCTGCTCCGGCGAGGAGTGCGCGGCGTGCCGGTCTTCGGCGATCTCCTCGTCGACCATCAGCTTCTTGGCCCACTGGATCGCGCCCGCCCCGATCAGGAACAGCGCGAGCCCGATGCACAGGCCGATGACCATGTTGTTCGCGTTGCCGGACAGCGGGCCGAACTCGAGGATCGAGTCCCGCGGGATGGCGAAGTACGCGACGCAGGACCCGATGACCAGCAGCGTCGCCAGGCCGAACATCCCCGACACCTGACGCTCGACGCGGTCGGCCGCCTTCGGGTCGATGTCGGTGATCCGCGGCTCGTGCGCCTCGATACCGGGGTCCGGGATCGGTTCGGCCACCTCGACGGTGCCGTGCTCGTCCTCCGCCTTCACCGGCAGTTTGTCGTTGCTCATTCGGCCTTCGCTCCCTTGGCCTTGACGCCCTTGGCGCCGATCCAGACCGCCACGACCACCAGCAGGCCGATCCCGACGAACCAGCCCCACAGGCCCTCGGACACCGGGCCGAGCCGGCCGAGTCCGAAGCCGCCCGGGTCCTTCTGGTTCTGCAGCGCCTTCAGGTAGGCGATGATGTCGGCCTTGTCCTGCGGCTGCATGACCTGGTCGGAGAAGACCGGCATCTGCTGCGGGCCGGTCAGCATGGCCTCGTAGATGTGCTTCTCACTGACGCCCATCAGCGACGGCGCGTACTTGCCGTTCGGCAGTGCGCCACCGCGACCGGCGAAGTTGTGGCAGGCCGTGCAGTTGGTGCGGAACAGCTCGCCGCCGCGGGTGACCTGCTCGTCGGTGGCCTTGCTCACGTCGTACGACTCCGAGGCCGGGACCGAGGGGCCGGGGGCGAGCGAGGCGACGTACGCGGCCAGGGCCTCGATCTCCTTCTCCGAGTACGCCGGTGCCTTGCGCGGGATCTGTGCGCCCGGCTGCATCGCGGGCATCCGGCCGGTGCCGACCTGGAAGTCGACCGCGGCCGCGCCGACGCCGATCAGCGACGGGCCGGCCATCTTGCCCTCGCCGTTCCCGCCGCCCTCGGCGTTCAGGCCGTGGCAGCTGGAGCAGCCGACCGCGAAGAGCTTCTTGCCCTCCTCGATCTGCTGCGACTGGGCGGAGTTGTCCGCCACCGCGTTGTCAGGGGCGAAGGCGGCGTAGGCCGACCCCACTGCCAGGAGGCCGAACAGGAGCACGACGAGGCCGGCGGACCGGTGCCGTCGTCGCGCGGAGAGAAAGCGCGCCGGTGACAAGGAAGGTCTCTTCTCACTCATTTGAGCAGGTAGATGGTCGCGAACAGGGCGATCCAGACCACGTCGACGAAGTGCCAGTAGTACGACACGACGATCGCCGAGACGGCCTGTTCGTGGGTGAACTTACGAGCCATGTACGTCCTGGCCAGGACGAACACGAAAGCTATGAGGCCGCCGGTCACGTGCAGCGCGTGGAACCCGGTGGCCAGGTAGAACACCGAGCCGTAGGCGGTGGACGAGATGGTCAGGCCCTCCTGCACCAGCCCGGTGTACTCCGTCACCTGGCCGGCGACGAAGACCGCGCCCATCAGGTACGTGAGGATGAACCACTCGCGCATGCCCCAGTTCCGCGGGTTCGCCAGCGGGCCGGACCGGCCCACCTTGCCGTGCTCGGCGGCGAACACGCCGGCCTGGCAGGTGAACGAGGACGCGACCAGGATGAACGTGTTCACCGAGGCGAACGGGACGTCCAGGAGATGCGTCGAGACCTGCCAGAGCGTCTCCGTGCCCGGAGCGGCTGCGGCGGTCGTCACCGACCGGATCGTGAAGTACGCCGCGAACAGGGCGGCGAAGAACATCAGTTCGCTCGAGAGCCAGACGATCGTGCCGACACTGACCATGCTGGGACGGTCGTGGTGTCCGTGTTCACGAGACGCTGGGAGCGCGGTTGCAGTGGCCACGCGGTCATTATGTCGGTCCTCGGATCAACTGACACGACCACCCCCATGCATGTCGGGAACTAATGGTTTCTACTGTGGAAGCGTGCTTCCCCTTCACGCCACGCCCGGCGACCGGATCGAGCCGCTGACGCCGGTCCGGTTGCTGACGGCATGGACCTTCGAACCGGTGTTACTCGCCGTGATCGTCGTACTGGCCGCGGTCTATCTGTACGGCGTCCACAAGCTGCGCAAACGCGGTGACAAGTGGTCCCGCGGCCGCACGTTCTCGTTCGTCGGCGTCGGGCTGGGAAGCGCCGTGATCGCCACCCAGTCGGCGCTCGGCACCTACGACACGGTCCTGATCAGCGTGCACATGGTCCAGCACATGATCCTGTCGATGCTGACGCCGCTCGCGCTGGCGCTCGGCGCGCCGGTCACGCTGGCGCTGCGGACACTGCCGGGACAGCCGCGGAAATGGTTGCTCTCCGTATTGCACTCACGGTTCGCGAAGGTGGTCTGCTTCCCGCTGATCGGCTTCACGCTGTTCGTCCTGAGCCCCTGGGCGCTCTATTTCAGCGGCTGGTACGACGCCACGCTCCGGTCGACCGCGCTGCACGACCTGCTGCACCTGCACTTCATCCTGGTCGGCTCGCTGTTCTTCTGGCCGCTGCTCGGGCTCGATCCGGTGCCTGGACGGGTCATCTACCCGTTCCGGCTGATCCTGACGTTCCTGACGTTGCCGTTCCACGCGTTCCTCGGCATCACGATCATGTCCGCGAACAAGCTGATCGCCGAGGACTGGTACACCAGCTTCGGTCGCTCCTGGTCGCCGTCGCCGCTGCGCGACCAATACATCGCGGGCGGTCTGTTGTGGGGCTCCGGCGACATCGTGGGACTGGTGTTCTTCGCCGTACTGTTCGTCCAATGGGTGCGTGAGTCACAGCGTGAGGCGCGCCGTGAGGACCGGCGCCTGGACCGGTTGGAGGAACAGGCTCGCCGGGCCGGACAGGCGCCCCGGTAGCATTCCGCATGTCCAGTCGTCTTTTGAACAAGCTTGGGATGGATCGATGAGTTCAGAGCGTCCGCTGAAGGTCCTGGTCTACAGCGACGACCGTACGACGCGGGAGTCCGTCCGGCTGGCCCTCGGCAAGCGGCCGGCGGCCGATCTGCCCGAGCTCGAGTACGTCGAGTGCGCCACCGAGCCGGCCGTCATCAAGATCATGGACAAGGGCGGGATCGACCTGGCCATCCTGGACGGCGAGGCCGTTCCGGCCGGCGGCCTGGGGATCGCCCGGCAGCTGAAGGACGAGATCTTCCAGTGCCCGCCGGTGCTGGTCATCACCGGCCGTCCGCAGGACGCGTGGCTGGCGACCTGGTCCCGGGCCGAGGGCGCGGTCTCGCACCCGATCGACCCGATCAAGCTGGCCGAGGTCACCGCGGACCTGCTCCGGCAGCGGCTGGCCAAGCTCCCCGCCACCACAGCCTGACTCTCATGGGGTCCTACACCTGGCCCCAGGTGCTCAATCCGCTGCTGCGGCGTGAGGACCTGGAGGCATCCGCCACCGCGTGGGCCATGGAGCAGATCCTGTCCGGTGCGGCTTCGCCCGCGCAGCTCGCCGGGTTCGTGATCGCCCTGCGTTCCAAGGGCGAGACGGTCACCGAGGTCGAGGGCCTGGTCGCGACGATGCGCGACTTCGCCACCCGGATCTCGGTGCCCGGCCGGACGCTGGACGTCGTCGGAACGGGCGGTGACCAAGCCCACACGGTGAACATCAGCACGATGTCCGCGATCGTTGCCGCAGGCGCCGGCGCGAAGGTGCTGAAGCACGGCAACCGCGCCGCGTCGTCGGCCTGTGGTGCAGCCGATGTACTCGAGGAGCTGGGCATCCCGCTCGATCTCACCGCGGACCAGGTGGCCGAGGTGGGGGAGCGAGTCGGGATCACGTTCTGCTTCGCTCCGGCGTTCCACCCCGCGTTGCGGCACGCCGCCGTACCGCGTCGTGAGCTCGGGGTGCCGACGACGTTCAACTTCCTTGGTCCATTGGCCAATCCGGGGAATCCATCGGCGCAGGCGGTCGGCGTCGGCGACGGCCGGATCGCCGGGCTGATGGCCGGTGTACTGGCGCGGCGCGGGATCGACGCGCTGGTGTTCCACGGCGACGACGGGCTGGACGAGTTGACCACGCGTACGACGTCGCAGGTGTGGATCGTCGGCGGTGGTGAGGTCGAGGGTCCGATCACGCTCGACCCGCGGGAGCTGGGCATCGAGCCGGTGTCCGCGGATGCGCTGAAGGGCGCTGACGCGACGTTCAACGCGAAGGTCGTGCGCGCACTCGTCGACGGCGAGCCGGGGGCGGTGCGGGACGTCGTACTGCTGAACGCCGGCGCGGCGCTGGCGGCGTACACGCCGGAGGCAGGCAGCGTGACCGAGCGGATCCGGACCGGGATGCACCGCGCGGCCGAAGCGATCGACTCCGGGGCGGCGAAGGACGTGCTGGACCGGTGGATCGCCGCCTGCGCCGAGGTGCGCGGCTGATCTTGGTTTGAGCAAAAGGGCCGGCGGGGGTGTTCCCGTCGGCCCTTTCTTCTACTTGCTCAGCTTGATCTGGGAAACCTTGTAGCGCCAGACGTTCTGCCAGGCCGGGGTCGAGCCGGCGATATCGGCGATCGAGACCGCCGCCGTACCGTCACCGCGGTCGACCACGGCGATCATCACCGTGGAGAACGTCTCCGGCAGCTTCGGGACCTTGACGACTATCCTCGCGGTGAGCTCGTGGCCCGGATGGCCGTTCACCGTGATCGCCTTGTGGGTGGCGCTGCCCTTGATGACCTGCGTGTCCTTGTCGTACAGGTTGTAGATCATGCGGCCGCCGACCTGGATCGAAGCCGCTTTGAGGCCGGCCGCAGTGTTCGTGTACGCGATGTCCGGCGGGAGCTGACCGAACGCGACGTAGTTGCCCCAGCTCTTGGCCTTGTCGTAGTTGCTGTGCACCGTCAGCCAGACCGCGGCACCGCCCCACAGACCGGCACGCTCGGACGTGTTACCCCAGGCCGAACTCATGATCGGCATCGAGTCGTTGTTGGAAGCAACCATCTCGGTACCGATGACCTTGCCGAACGGCGTCGGCGTCTCCGAAGGCTTCACCGACGGACTGACCGTCTCCATCGGCTTCCCCACCGTAGGCAACGGCACCGGAGAAACAGCCTCGGCCTTCGTCCAGACCCACCCCACACTCAACCCGGTAGCCGCCAAAGCCGCCAGCACCAACACCACAGCCCCAATAGCCCGAGCCCGCCCATTCCCCCCCAACCCGCCACCCACATACCCAGCAGCCCGCCCCGACTGCGCCCCACCCACACCATGCCCACCAGAATGCGCACCGCCCGTACCCGCGCCGTGCCCACCCGAATGCGCCCCAGCACCATGCCCGCCAGCCTGCGCACCCGCCGACCAAAGCCCCGGCCCACCCACACGCCCATCACCGGAACCCGGCCCAGCACCCTGCCCGCCTACAGCGGCACCGTGCCCACCGACCTGCCCAATACCTTGCCCAGCACCTTGCCCACCGGACGCTCCAGCACCCTGCCCGGCCGCGCCAGCCGCGTACGGCCCAGCCGCCCGCGAGATCACCTCAGTAAACGCCAACGGCCCACCCTGAGCCCCACCCCGCTGCCCACCCTGCCCGCCACCAGCGGGCTGCCCGCCCTGCGGCCCACGTTGCTGAGGACCCTGCGCCCCAGCCTGCTGCCCACCCTGCTGAGAACCCTGCGCCCCGGCCTGCTGCCCGCCCTGCTGAGAGCTCTGCTGACCAAACTGCGGCCGACCAGCCTGAGGCCCAGTCGCCTGCACCTGCCACCCACCAGCCTGCTGACCAGGTTGCTGCACACCCCACATCCCACCGGACGGCCCCTGCCCGGACTGCCCTTGCCCGGACTGCCCTGGAGCGGACTGCCCGGGACCCGGCTGCCCAGGACCTGCCTGTGCGGGACCCGGCTGTCCAGAACGTGACTGCGGCTGCCCTGGTTGTGCTTGCCCACCGTGCGGTTGTTGAGACGGCTGACCCTGCACCGGGCGCTGCCCGCCGTACTGCGGACCAGCCGGAGGAGCCGCATGCTGAGGACGCACCGGCTGCCCACCCGCCTGCGGCCCGGACTGCTGCCCACCGGACTGCTGCCCACCGGCCTGCTGAGGTCCGCTGTGGTGCGGGCCAGTCTGCTGCGCCTGCTGCGCACCCCACATCTGCGTCCCCGCGCCCTGCACCCCCGGCGGCTGCGCTGCACCCGGCCGCGGTACGCCGGGCTGCGGCACGCCGGACTGCTGTGCGCCAGGCCGCGGCGAGCCGGGCTGTTGCGGGCCGGGCTGTTGCGTGCCTGGCTGCGGCTGTGTGCCTGAGGTCTGCGCTGTCGGCTGCTCGGGCTGCGGGGGTTGGCTGGTCCAGTGTTGTGGGGGAGCTGCGTGCTGCGCTCGGGCCGGCGGTGGCGGAGGAGGCGGCGCCGGCGCAGGTGACTGCCCGAACAACGCATCCGACGAACCACCCTGTCCGGAACCAGAACCCGCACCAGGCGCCTGCCCAAGACCCGGCACCTGTCCCGAGCCCGGCTGCCCAAGACCCGGCACCTGCCCAAGACCCGGCACCTGCCCAAGACCCGGCACCTGCCCAAGACCCGGCGCCTGCCCAAGACCCGGCGCCTGTCCAGGAGCCGGCGCCTGTCCAGGACCCGACGGCTGTCCAGGACCCGACGGCTGGCCCGCACCCGGTGCCTGCCCCGGACCCTGTGCCTGGCCTGGGGGAGCTGGCTGGGGTGGGGTGGTTGGCCAGGGGTTGGGGGTGGGGGGTGCCTGGGGGGTGCCGGTCAGGGGGTCGGGGGATTGGGGGCGTGCCGGCGTGTCCGGCGTACCTTCCGGGGTGTTCTGGCCCGCGGGGTTCTGGTCTTCGTTCTCAGCCAACGTTGATTCCTAGGTAGGCCTGGTCCGCGGCCTTCTTCAGGTCCGGGCGGTTGTTCGGGATGCCGCTGATGTACGCGACCGCAGTCCCGTCACCGAGGTCGAAAACGGCCACCGTCAGGGTAAGCACCCGATCGGTCACCGCGGCCGTCGTCGCGGTCACGGTCTGCTGGAAGACCCAGCCCGCCTTCTCGGTCCGCTTCACGGGGCCGTTGGCCACCGTCTTGAAGGTCACCGGGATGTTCCCGTACATGTTTTCGCGCAGCTTGATCGACAGCGACGCCGCGGTCGCCTTCGGGTCGCCGTTGAACCCGGACCCGGTACCGAGACCGCCGACGAAGATGTCCGCGCTCCAGTCGTCCTGTTCGACGACGTTGTCCTTCAGGACGATGCGCTGCCCGTTCGAGTTGATCAGCTGCTCGACGAGGCGCTTGCGGTCCGACCACGGCGGGTTCCGGCGCGGGAACGAGATCGCGTCCGACGCGATCCGCCCGGCGCCCTCGTGCAGCTTCGGGTCCTTCGACTGACCGGGCTTGGTGCTGGACTGGTTCGTCGGCGAGGGCGAGCCGCTCTGCGTCGACGTACCCGTCGGATCCGGGGTGGCCGTCTTGTCGTCCCTGGTGAGCAGGACCACCCCGGCGACGATCAGCAGGACCACCGCGACACCGCCCGCGACGATCAGCGGCATCTTCCCGCCGAACGGACCACCGCCGCCGGAACTCTTGGACTTCTTCTTACTCTTGCCGTCCCGCTTGCCGACGCCGGAGCTCAGGTCGGTCTGGCCACCCCAAGCCTCGTTCCCGTCGTCACCCCAGGCACGCTGCGTCTGCTGACCGCCCTGCTGGACCCCAGCACTCTGCTGAGCGCCCCACTGCTGCTGGCCGGACTGCTGCGCCGTCCGCTGTGCGCTCTGCTGGTTGCTGGGCTGCTCCACGGGCCAGGACTGTCCGCCCCACGACTGGTCGCCACCTTGCTGACCGGGCTGGGTGTCTGCGGTTGCCTGCTGTCCCCACGGCCCTGATTCCTGTACGCCGTGCTGGTCGCCTACACCCCACCCGTTGTCGGCCGGCGCATCCGTCCCCGCCGTGCCTTGCTGCGAGCCCCAAACCTGCCCCGACTGCGCAGCTGGCGTCGCGCTCGTGCCACCGGACTGCTGCCCGTTCCAGTTCTGGTCCGGGGCGGGGGTCTGCTGCTGGGGCTGGTCGCCCCACATCTGCACCGGTTGCTCTGGGGCGGGGTCCGACGCCCCCGGCACGGTCCAGAGCGGAGCGGCCTTCTCCGGTGTCTTCAGGTCCTCTTCGTCGGAGGCCTCGACACCCCATGCCGGTACGTCGCTTGTCTGCTGAGCCTGGCCATCTCCGGACTGGCTGCCCCAGTTCGGCTGTAGTTGACCGGCCGCCTCGGCTTCATCCGCTGCCTGCTCGGCAGCCAGCTCATCCGCGGCCCGCTGGTCAGCCACCCGCGCCGCCTGGTCATCCGTCGCCCGTGCGTCGGCGGTGGTTGCAGAGGGGGCGGTTGCCGAAGAGGTGGACTGGGCGGAGGTCGGGTCGTCGGTTGCGTCGTCGGTCGGGTCCGGGGCGAGCTTGAGGGTCCAGCCGCTGGGCTGTTCCTCCGGCTGTATGTCGGCGTCGGCCGCGGCCTGTGCTTCCTCGAACGCCGAGATCTCGCGCTGGGTCCAGTGTTCTGGCGGAGCAGGCGCGAGCTCCGGCGCACCCCAGGTCGCCCGCGCACGCTCAGCCGCACTCGCAGCATCTTCACCAGAAACCGCGACCGCAGCACCAGCCTGCACAGACCCGTCAGCCTGCGCGGATGAGCCAGTCTGCGCGGACGCGGCAGCCTGTGCGGAGGTGTCAGCCTGCGCGGACGCCCCGGTCTGCGCGGATGAGTCTGGCTGTGCTGGTGAGTCTGGCTGTGCTGGTGAGACTGCGCGTAGGTGTGCGCCGCCGGGGGTAGGTCCGTCGTTGCCGGTGGACGGCGTAGCCCACAGCTGCGGGCTGGCGGCAGGCTGCCACCATCCGCCCGTTTGGTCAGCCTCAGCCGCGTCGCCGGCGCCGGCCTCCTGCACGGAACGCAAACCAGGCCCCTGCGACTGACCCCGCACAGGCTGAACGGCCTGCTGCTCTGCACTCCAGTCGTCGGCTGCACCCTGCCGCGGCTGCGTCGGCTGTCCGTCGCCGGCGGACGACTGTGCAGGGTTCGGCTGCGCCGGGTTGGACTGCGCCGAGGTCGGCTGTGCCGGGTTCGGCTGCTGCGCTGGCGGCTGTGGCGCCGGGGTGGGTTGTTGGGCGGGCCAGGGCTGTTGGTCTGTGGCCCAGTTGTCAGGTGTGGCTTGCTGCGGGGGCTGGTTGGCTGGCGTGGGGTGGTCGTACGACGTGAACTGGTCGGCTGACCACGGCTGGTCGTTGGCTGACCATGGTTGCTGTTGGGTCTGGTCTAGGTCGGGCGAGCTGGGGCTGCCCTGCTGCACAGGCTGCTGCGGCCAGGGGTCCGGTTGGGCAGGCCAGGGCTGTTGTTGGGTCTGCTCGGTGTCGGGGGTGGCCTGGTCGTAGGAGGTGAACTGGTCGGCTGACCACGGCTGCTGGTTCGCTGACCACTGCTGTTGCGTTGGATCAGCGGGGGCGGACTGCTGCTCCGGCCACTGCTGCTGTGCGGTCCACGGTTGCTGTTGGGTCTGCTCGTGGTCGGGCGAGCTCTGGCTGCCCTGGTTCTGGGGAGTGGCCGGCCATTGCTGGGTCTGCTCGGCGTTGGGGTCCGTCTGCTCGTACGAGCTGAACTGGTCCGCTGACCACGGCTGCTGGCTGCCAGACCACGGCTGCTGGGTCTGGTCCGGCGCGGAGGAGTTGTCCTGCGCAGGCTGCTGCGGCCAGGGGTCCGGTTGGGCAGGCCAGGGCTGTTGTTGGGTCTGCTCGGTGTCGGGGGTGGCCTGGTCGTAGGAGGTGAACTGGTCGGCTGACCACGGCTGCTGGTTCGCTGACCACGGCTGCTGCGTCGGCTCGGCAGGGTTGGACTGCTGAGCGGGCCAGGATTCCTGCTGCGCGGTCCACGGCTGCTGAGCCGGCTCAGGCTGCGCGTCCTGCTCCTGCGCGGGCCAGGACTGCTGTGGAGCTGGCTCGGGGGCTGGCTGAGTTGGCCAGGACTGTTGTTGGGCGGGCTCGGTTGGCTCAGGAGACGCCGGGGTGGGGGCTTCTATGGGGGTGGGCTCTTTGGCTGCGGCGGCTAGGGCTGCGGCCTCGTCCTCGTGTGCGGTTTTGTTGGTCCACTTCTCGCCGTTCCAGAAACGGATCGTGTGCGGCTGGCCGGTGGGGTCGGGGTACCAGCCGACGGGCGGGTTGCTCATCCACGTCCTCGCTTCGGCGTCGGCGCGGAGGCGCGGACCTGCTCGGCAAGAAACTGACCCCGGACGTTCATGTATTCACCGTAACTTCAGCTCGTGTCAGTCGGATCCGTCAGTCCAGTCCCGAGCACTCAGACACCGTTCTCCTCGCCGAGGCTGAAGGCGGCTTCCAGGTCGTGGCTGGAGTAGGCGCGGAACGCGATGTGCGTCTCGGTGCTCAGCACGCCCGGCACCCGGTTGACGTGCTCGGGGATGACGGTGGCCAGGTCGTCGTGCCGCGCGACCCGGACGAGGGCGATCAGGTCGAGCCCGCCGGTCACGGAGTACACCTCGCTGACGCCGTCGATCGCCGCCACCTGCTCGGCGACCTCGGGGATCCGTGCGACGTCGGCCTTGATGAACACGATCGCGGTGACCATGCCGTCCTCTCCTGACACCCATCCAGAACTCACACCTCAACGGGCTGAAGCATAGTGTGGCCGAGGCGCCGCAGTGCCTGCGCCGTAGGTTCGTCCGCGGGCAGGAACGCCTCCATCCGCAGTTCCGACACGGT
Organism: Kribbella sp. NPDC055110; assembly: GCF_053607525.1. Taxonomy (NCBI): domain Bacteria; kingdom Bacillati; phylum Actinomycetota; class Actinomycetes; order Propionibacteriales; family Kribbellaceae; genus Kribbella; species Kribbella sp. NPDC055110. Next base: position 70,691 of record NZ_JBSGTS010000011.1, on the reverse strand, counting down.
CACGTCGATCGCCGTACCGAACCTGGTCAGTGTGGTGATCAACCGCAGTTCCCCGTCGGGCGACCGCAGCCGCAGCGGTACGGCGAACCCGAGGTGATCCGGCCCCGTCTCCGGACGCGGTGGAACCAGCCCGGTCAGGTCCGCGATCAGCGCGTCCGCCGCGAGGTTCGGCATCAGTGCGGCCTCCCGGATGAGCGCGTCGATCACGTGCCACGACCACTCGGCCAGGTTCACGATCCGCGGCGCCAGCCCGTCGGGATGCAGGAACAACCGCGGCACGGACACCGGGTCCTCCAGCAGGTACGGCGAGACTCCGCCGACGAGCGCGTCGAACGACCGGTTCGCGAGCACCACGTCACCACGCCGGTCCACCACCACGGCGGGGCTCGGCCGGTGCCCGTCGAGGATTCCGGCCAGCGCGGTCCGGATCGCGCCGAGGCTCGGGGCGTCGTACGGCGTCTCGTCGTACGCCGGTGCGTACCCACCGGCCACGAGCAACTGGTTGCGCTCCCGCAGCGGCACCTGGAGCGACTCGGCGAGCCGGATGACCATGTCTCGCCCCGGCACGGACCGGCCGCTCTCGATGAAGCTCACGTGCCGCTGCGTGGTTCCCGCGCGGACGGCCAGCTCCAGCTGACTCACGCGCCGGCGGGCACGCCACGACCGCAGCGCAGCGGACAGTTCGGATGCCATGCCCGTAGTTCTAACGCATGCCACCGACAGTCCATACCCAGCAAGGAATTGTCCGCCCACGGATGCCCCCGGCAAGCTCGTGGACGTGAACAACAACTCAGCAGAAGACCTCGCGAATCGCTATGTAGCAATCTGGAACGAGCCCGACGCCGACACCCGCCGGCGGGCCGTGGAGCAGCTGTGGACCGAGGACGGCGTACACCTGCTCGACCCGCCCGAGGAGATGGTCGAACGGGCCGCCGAGATCGGTGTCAGCGCGACACTCGAGGCCCGTGGGCACGCGGAGCTGGTACAGCGGGTGAGCCGGGCGTACGACGAGTTCGTCGCGCCCGGTCAGTACGAGTTCGTGCCGCACGGTGCGGCCGCTGCGATCCGCGACCTGGTGAAGCTGCGCTGGGCGATGGTCCCGGCGGGCGGGGGAGAGGCACTTGCCATCGGCATCGACCTTCTCCTGCTCGCCCCTGACGGCCGGATCCGCGCCGACGACCAGTTCATCGAGGCCTGAATCGAGGTCTAACTGGCCCGAGCAGGACCGAGCGGCCGCAGGTGGCGGCGGCGTTCGGCGGGGTGCTGGTGCTGGTCGCTGTGGGAGTTGTCGAGGCGGGTGAGGTGCCGCCCCGCGCCGCCGACCGGGCAGGTCCAGGTGCCGTCCATCTCGACCAGGCGGATGCCGGGGAGCTCGAGCCAGCGCAGGACCAGCTCGATCTCCTCCGGCGACGCCGCCGCGACCGGCCCGATCCCGGGCAGCACCGTCTCGGCCGACGCGCGCAGCATCTCCAGGTGCGGCCGCGGGTCGGTCCCGCGCGGGCTGAATCCGGCCGCCGCGAGCCGGCCGCGGCGGATCACGTGCAACTCCCAGCCGCCGTCGTCGGTCCGCCTGGCGGCACAGATCTCGGCGCACCCCGTCACCGAGGCCATCCGCTGCATCCGCGCCGAGCTCCGGACGAACGCGCTCAGCCGGTCCCGATGAACCGCGGCGTCCTCGAACCGCTCGTCCGCGGACAGTACGTCGATCCGCCGGTCGAGGGCGTCCACCACCGGCGTCGGGTCCACCGTCAGCGCCGAGCGCAGCCCGGTGACGAACTCGCCGTACGAATCCATCGAGATCCGCCCGTCGCAGGGCGCCACGCACCGGCCCATCTCGGCCAGCACGCACGGCGACAACTGCGGGTGCTTCGACATCCGCGCGGTGCACTGCCGGATCGGGAACGCCTCGTGCAGCGCGGCCATCGCCCGCTCGGCCGTCTTCCGCGAGCTGAACGGCCCGAGATACCCGGCGTCGTCGTCGCGCACTTGTTTGACCAGGGACAACCGCGGAAACGGTTCGACCGTGACCTTCAGCCAGTGCTGCCGCTCCGGGAACTTGGACCGCCGGTTGTACCGCGGTTTGTGCTCCGCGATCAGCCGCAGCTCCCGTACCTCGGCCTCCAGCGGCGTCCCGCACTCGATCCCGCGGACGGCGGTCGCGATACCGACCATCTCGCCGATCCGGTTCCTGGTCTCGGACGCGGTGAAGTACGAGCGGACCCGGGTGCGCAGATCCTTGGACTTCCCGACGTACAGCACCTCGCCGCGGTCGTCGGTGAACAGGTACACACCCGGTGCGTGCGGCAACGACTCGGCCAGGTGGCGCTTGGCCCGGACGGCCGGCGCGACCCGGGACGAGAACGTCTGCAGGTCCTCCACCGTTTGCACGCCCAACGACCCGACCCGCTCGAACAGCCCGTGCAGCACGTCGACGGTGGCGCGGGCGTCGGACAGCGCGCGGTGGTTCGGCGTGGTCGTCGTACGGAACAGCTTGGCCAGTGTGCCGAGTTTGCAGTTCGGCGCCTCGTCCGGGGTGATCACGCGGCGCGCCAGCAGGGCGGTGTCGACGACCGCGAAGTCGGGCCAGTCGTACCCGTGCACCAGGCTCTCGTGCTTCAGGAAGCCCATGTCGAACGGCGCGTTGTGCGCGACCATCACGCAGCCGTGCGCGAACTCCAGGAACGCGGGCAGCACCGACTCGATCCGGGGTGAGGTGGCAACCATCCCGTTCGTGATGCCGGTCAGTACGGCGATGAACGGCGGGATCGTCTCCGACGGGTTCACGAGCGTCTGGAACTCGCCGATCACCTCACCCGCGCGCACCTTGACCGCACCGATCTCGGTGATGCCGCCCTCGCCCGGCGGATTGCCCGTGGTCTCCAGGTCGACGACGCAGAACGTGATGTCCCGCAGCGGCGTACCCAGGTCGTCGAAGCTGTGCTGCACGCCGCGGATCGGCAGCAGTGGATGCTCCGCGGAATCCTGGGCCGGCGCATGCCCTGGGCTGGTCATGGCCACGACGCTAAGAGCCGCCACCGACAATTCCGCAGGTGACACGCCTGCGAGTCGACTAGGCTCTCTGTATGCGTACACAGGCGATCACTGCGATTCCGGGCCGGATGCCCGTTCGCTGTGGTCTGCGTCACTGGCCGAGCAGCAGTTGCCGGCTCGTCGTTCCAGGCGGACTGCGGACCGGTGACTGAGGCCGGCACCGCCGCGAGCTCCGCCGCTACGACTTTGCCTGAACCGGTCCGGCAACGCGTCCTGACCCTCGCCGCGCACGCACTCGGCCAGTTGCCCGCGACCGACATCCCGGCGCCGCTGCGCCGGTTCGCCAGTTTCGCGCCGGCCAAGCGGGCGAAACTGTCCGCGTCGGTGCTCGGGCCGATCCTGGAGACCGACGACCATTTCCGCCGGCTCGCCGCCTTCGAGGTACGGCGGGAGCACCCGGAGCTGGGCGATGCGGTGGCAGACGGTATCGCCGTACCGGCCGCGGATCCGGTGGAGGTCGCCGCGCTCGCGTACCTGCTGCGCCCGGACGACTGGGAGCAGCACGTTGCCGCGGCCGCCCAAGTCCCGGTGGAGAATCCGCGCGCAGACGAGGAAGCCGTCAACCGGCTCGCAGACCAGCTCGATCAGGCGCGCACCGAGACCCGGCAGGTCCGCGAACGGCTTCGTGAACAGGTCAACGAGCTCAAGGCCGAGAACGTCACGCTCCGGCGCAAGCTCAACGAGGCGCGGCAGCGGATCACCGGCCTGCAGACCGAGGTCGAGCAACGCACCAAGGAAGCCGAGACTGCTGACGAACGCGTCGACGCGGCGCGTGCCGACGTCGAGCGTGAGCTGCGCAAGCTCCGCACGCGGATCACCGAACTGGAAGCGGTCGAGCACGCGGCCCGGCGTACGGCGGGACAGGAGCGGGAGCTCGCGTCGACGCGCACCCGGCTGTTGCTCGACACGTTGCTCGAGGCAGCGAGCGGCCTGCGCCGCGAACTGGCGTTGCCGCCCGGGGGAGAGCTCCGCCCGGCGGACACGGTGGCCGGCTCCGAACCCGAGGCGGCCCCTGTCGGACGTACGGCACCTGAGGACGACCCGGCGTTGTTCGACGAGTTGCTGGCGTTGCCGCAGGTGCATCTGATCGTCGACGGCTACAACGTGACGAAAACCGCCTGGCCGAACTCGCCGTTGCACTCGCAGCGTCAGCGACTCGTCACTGCGCTGGGCGCACTGGTCGCGCAACGCAGGATCGAGGTCACCGTGGTGTTCGACGGCGCCGAGCTGTCGGGGCCGGTGCAGCTGAACCCGCCGCGTGGTGTGCGGGTGCGGTTCAGCCCGGCCGGGGTGATCGCCGACGACGTGATCCGGCAACTGGTCCGCGCGGAGCCGCCCGGCCGTCCGGTGGTGGTCGTCTCCACCGACCGCGAAGTTGCCGAAAGCATCATCAAACTCGGCGCCCGCTCCCTGTCCGCAAGCAGCCTGACCGCACGCATCGCACGCACCTGACGACGAAAACTGTCGGCGGGGTTCTCTAGCGTCCTTCTCAGCCGGATGCAAGTCCGGGTGCTTCCCCACTTGGAGGATGTTGTGCTGATCGACTGCGACGCCTGTGTGATGAAGGGTCCGGGATGCCAGGACTGCGTCGTCACGGTGGTGCTGGCCATCTCTGCGGAAAAACACCGTTCGGAGGGACGGTCCGGCAGCCTGCGTATCGACGACGACGAGAAGGCCGCCCTGGACGCGCTCGCCGACTCGGGTCTGGTGCCACCGCTGCGCCTCGTGCACGCGGTCAGCAGTGTCGAGCCGGACATTGCTGCCGAATCGCTTGCCGGAGAAGACGAAACGGCCGTTGGGTCGGGATGATCCTTCGTTAATTTTCGATCAAACCCGAGGGGCGAATTGCACTGGTCACGAAACGGTCACTACTGTTACGCCCGTTGCCTCAGGGTGTCGGCCGCTCCGGCCGACCGGGCAGCGGCAAGCCGAGGGAGTGATCCGGCGGATCCCGTGGACAGATGTCCACGGAAGGCCTGGTCATCGGGGACGGCGTGAGCAGAGGAAGGGACCGACCGGGCTGTGTCCATCGGACGCATCAACCGCACCAAGGGAATCGCCCTCGCCGCCATCACCAGCACGGCTGTCGCTGCGGGTGTGTTCCTGATCCAGGGAGCGGCTGACGCCGACCCCAAGCCCACCCTGGACCAAGCGAAGAAGCAGATCGCGACGCTGCAGCACGAGGCCGAAGCGGCCGGCGAGTCGGCGAACGACCTGCGCGGCCAGATCACCGCCTCGAGCGCCCGCGTGAAGGCCCTGCAGGCGGGTATCGCCAAGCAGCAGGCCCAGGTGGACTCGGTGAAGCGGCAGATCGGCTCCCTCGCGGTGGCCGGCTACCAGACCTCGGGCATCTCCACGACTGCGCAGCTGCTGCTGTCGAGCAACCCGGACCAGTTCCTCAGCCAGGCGTCCACCGCCCAGGCCTTCGCCGGCCAGCAGAACTCGGCGCTGCGTCGCTACCAGGTCGCGCAGGGCAAGCTCACCGACCTGCAGGCCAGTGAGCAGACCGAGCTGGCCGCGCTGCAGGCCGTGCAGTCCAAGCAGGACGTTTTCAAGAAGCAGATCAACACCAAGCTCGACGCCGCTCAGAAGGTGCTCGATAAGCTCAGCGAGGCCGAGCAGAAGAAGATCGAGGAAGAGGCCGCCAAGCAGGCGGAGGAGGCGCGCAAGCAGCGCCCGACCCGCAGCGGCGACCGGACCGGCAACGACAAGAACCTGCCGAACGTTCCGGCCAGCGGCCGCGCGCAGATCGCGATCAACGCCGCGCTGTCCCAGCTCGGTGACTCCTACGTCTGGGGCGCCGCAGGCCCCAACTCGTACGACTGCTCGGGCCTCACGATGTACGCCTGGGGCAAGGCCGGCGTCTCGCTCTCGCACTCGTCGAAGGCGCAGGCCAGTGAGGGCCGCCGGGTCAGCAAGTCCGAGCTCATGCCGGGCGACCTGGTCTTCTTCTTCAGCCCGATCAGCCACGTCGGCATCTACCTCGGCAACGGCCGGATCGTGCACGCTCCCCGTCCGGGCAAGAGCGTCGAGATCGCTCCGCTCGACGAGAACCCGTACAACACCGCGGTCCGTCCGGGCTGACCTGCCACGTTGACATACTCATCGGCTCCGGGGAGATCCCTCCCCGGAGCCGAGCCATTTCCCTGGTGCTGCCGTTCGACGGTGATGCCGTAGTGTCGGAGGAGGCCGGGTGTCCCGCCTGACTGGGGCAGGTGAGCAGCGAGGGGCCGAGGTGATCGACGAGCACGGCGACACGGTTCCGCTGCCGGTGGTCCCGTCGGCCGGTCACTCTGAGGAGCCGATCGACCACTTGTCGGAGTCGTACGTCGACGGTCCGCAGCGCCCGCCGTTCGCGCCGATCCTGAAGAAGGTCGCCCTCGGCGTCGCCGTCTGCCTGGTCGCCGGAGCCGGGTACGCCGGCCTGCAGCACATCGCCAACGCCCCGGCCGACCCGAACGGCGCCGGAGCGCACCAGCCGTCGCAGTCGGCGTCGGCCACCCCCGATCAGGCTCAGGCCGGCGTACAGCGGGCGGTTGCGGGCGAGGCGGTGCTGCAGAAGATGACCGACGCGGTCGAGAACGAGAACCGCACCGAGTTCCTGAACACCATCGACCCGAAGGCCACCGCGTTCCGGACCAGCGCGCGGACGATCTTCAGCAATCTCAGCACGCTCCCGCTCGGCACCTTCCAGCTACGGTACGTGAGCGACGACAGCGCAGCCCTGACCCCGGACCGGCAGGCCGAGCTCGGCGGGACGCAGTCCTGGCTGGCGCAGGTCGAGGTCTCCTGGCAGCTCTCCGGGTACGACGTGAAGCCCGCGCGCGAGTCGCTCCCGGTGACGTTCGTGGTCCGCGACGGCAAGACGTACGCCGCCTCGTTCTCGGAGCGGTTCGTGGCGGGGCAGCGACGGCCGGTGTGGGCGCTCGGCCCGATCGACATCGCCAAGGGCAAGCACAGCCTGGTGATCAGCCTCGATTCGGAATCCGAGGCGAGAAGCTACGTGTCGGTCGCCGACAAGGCGGTCGAGTCGGTGACGAAGGTGTGGGGCAAGGGCTGGCGGCAGAAGGTGGTCGTCTACCTGCCCGCGAAACAGGCCCAGATGGAAGGTGTCCTCGGCGCGCAGCCGAACACGTACACCCAGATCGCCGCCGTCACGATGGCCGAGCTGGACACGCCGGCGATCGGCGCGCCGGTGCGGATCGTCGCGAACCCGAAGCTGTTCGAGGAGCTCGGCAAGCAGGGCCGGCGGATCGTGCTGACCCACGAGACCACGCACGTCGCGTCGACGGCGACCGCCTCGCCGGTGCCGTTGTGGCTCGCCGAAGGCTTCGCGGATTACGTCGCGTTCACCGCCGTACCCGTGCAGGACGAGTCGGCGGCGAAGGAGTTGTTCAAGGCGGTGCGCGCGGGGAAGGTCCCTGCCACGTTGCCGACACCGGAGGCGTTCGCGGCGTCGGCGACCGAGTTGCCGCAGGCGTACGAGTCGGCGTGGCTGGCGTGCCGGCTGATCGCCGAGCGCGAGGGGCAGGACAAGCTCGTGAAGTTCTACCGGGCCGTGGACGCGTCGAAGACCTCGGCCGGGCTGCCGGACGCGTTCAAGTCGGTGCTCGGGATGACCGAGGCCGAGTTCGTCGCCGAGTGGCAGAAGTACCTCAAGAGGCTCGCCGGTGCGTAAGCCGGCCAGCGGCGTGGCACCCAAAGCAGTCGGCGGTCTGCTGGCGCTGGCGCTGGTCTTCACGATCGCCGTCACCACGCCCTGGCACCTGATCGATCTGCCGAAGCCGGACGCCGCGCTGGACTTCACGGCCGCCGAGATCGCCCGCCAGAACGCGTTCCGGCACGAGATCCTCCGCTGGTCGACGGCGTCCTGGGTCATCTCGGTCGTGGTCCCGCTGGTGATCGGGTTCAGCCCGCTGGGCCGCAAGCTGTACGACGGTCTGCGCATCCGCTGGTGGTTCCTCGCCGTACCGGTCGCGGTCGCCGGGATCGCCCTGATCACCAACCTGCTCACCGTGCCGACCGACGTACTCGCCGAGCGGGTCAGCCTGAAGTACGGGCTGTCCGTGGAGAACTGGCGGTTGTGGGTCTGGGACCGCGGCGTGAACTGGGTGATCACCTCACTCGGTGTCGGGGTGCTCGCGATTGCCCTGGTGGCGTTGGCGAAACGCTGGCGCCAGGGCTGGTGGTTGCCCGGGGCAATCGTTGCCGCGCTGCTCGTGCTGGGCGTGTCGTTCGCGTACCCGGTGCTGATTGAACCGCGGTTCAACAACTTCACGTCGATGCCGGCCGGTGCCCTGCGCAACGATTTCCTGAAGCTCGCGGCGCAGGACGGCGTACCGGTGAAGGATGTGCTGGTCGCGGACGCGTCCAAGCGGACCACAGCTCTCAACGCGTACGTGTCCGGCTTCGGGTCGACCCGTCGGCTCGTCGTCTACGACACGCTCCTGAAGGACACCCCGCCCGCGCAGGTCCGGCTCGTGGTCGCCCACGAGCTCGGTCACGCCGCCGAGGACGACGTACTGCACGGCACGTTGATCGGCGTACTCGGTACGGCGTTCGGCATCACGTTGCTGTACTTGTTGCTCGGGGCCCGGATCGCGGACCCCCGGCGTACGGCGCTGCTGGTTGCCCTGATCGTGGCGGGTACGACGCTGGCGAGCCCGATTCAGAACCTGGTGAGCCGGAAGATCGAGGCGCGCGCCGACTACCACTCGCTCCGGCTGACGAACGACCCGCAGGACTTCGTCGCGATGCAGCACGACCTCGCTGTCCGGAACATCTCGGGCCTCGACCCGAGCCGCTGGCGGTACTGGATGTTCGCCAGCCATCCGACCCCGCCGGAGCGGATCGCGATGGGCCGCGCGTGGGCGGCCGGGAACGGCGGTACGGTCCCACCGCTGGCCCACCGATGACGATCCTCGTCGTCACCAACGACTTCCCGCCACGCCAGGGCGGGATCGAGACGTTCGTCCGCTCGTTGTGCGACCAACTGCCTGACGTCGTGGTCTACACCTCCCGCGAGCCCGGTGACACGGTGTACGACGCGACGCTGCCGTTCCCGGTGATCCGGGACCGCACGTCGATGTTGTTGCCCACGGCCCGTGTCACGAAGCGGGCCGCCGGGCTGATGCGCGAGTACGGCGCCGACCGGATCCTGTTCGGGGCGGCCGCGCCGCTCGGCCTGATGGGACCGGCGCTGCGGCGGGCCGGTGCGCGGCGGATCGTCGCGATGACGCACGGACATGAGACCTGGTGGGCCGGCGTACCCGGGGCTCGGCAGGCGCTGCGGCGGATCGGTGATGCGGCGGACACGGTGACGACGGTGTCGTCGTGGTGTGCCGATCGGATCGCGCCCGCGCTCTCACCGGCGGCCGCTCAACGGATGCGGAGGCTGACGCCCGGGGTCGACACGCGCCGGTTCGCTCCGGGGTGTGGGGGAGAGCAGATCCGCAAGGGGCTCGGGCTCGAGGGCGTTCCGGTGGTCGCGTGTGTGTCGCGGCTGATTCGCCGGAAAGGGCAGGACACGCTGATCCGCGCGTGGTCGCGGGTCCAGCAGTCGGTGCCCGATGCGCGGCTGCTGCTGGTGGGCGGCGGGCAGGACCGCGAATACCTCGAGCAACTGGCGGTCAGCGCCGGCGTGGCGGACGCGGTGGTGTTCACGGGGCCGGTTCCGTGGGTCGAGATTCCGCCGTACGTCGATGCGGCCGATGTGTTCGCGATGCCGTGCCGGACCCGGCGGTTCGGGCTGGAGCCGGAGGCGCTCGGCATCGTCACGCTGGAGGCGTCGGCCACTGGCAAACCGGTGCTGGTGGGGGACTCGGGTGGCGCCGCCGACACCGTGATCCACGGGAAGACCGGCTACCTGGTCGACCCGTACAACCCGGCGGCCATCGCGGTGCGCATCGTCGAGCTGCTCACCGACCCCCGCGAGTTGGGTGCGGCAGGCCGGAAGTGGGTCGAGGCCGAATGGACCTGGGACCGGTCAGGCGCCACGCTGAGAGAACTGCTGGACATCTGACGGCCGGGGTCGTGTACTCTGACCGACATGCACCGAATGTTCCGACTTGCCGCAGCCGTACGAGCTTCACGCTCTCCGGCTGCCGCGGCCTGACATTCCCAAACTTCCACCGGCGACCGGAAACGGTTCGCCGGTTTCGTTGTTTCTGTAGCCCGGTGGTCTGGTTCCGGTCCTGATTTCGACAAGGACGAGAACCATGAGCATCAGCAGGACTTTCATCGACTTCTTCCTCGACCGCGACCACGTCCCGACGACCGGGTCCACGCTCATTCCGCGGCTCGGCGATCCCGTGCTCTTCACGACCTCGGGGATGCATCCGCTCACGCCGTACCTGGAAGGCGAACCACATCCGCTGGGACGCAGACTCGTGGGCATCCAGCGATGCCTGCGAACCACCGATCTCGACGAGGTGGGGGATCCGACCCACCTGACGGTCTTCGAGATGCTGGGCTCGTGGTCGCTGGGGGACTACGGGAGCAGCGAGACGCTGAAGTGGGGCTACGAGCTGCTGACCACCCGCTTCGGCCTGGACCCGCGGCGGATGTACGTGACCGTGTTCGGCGGCGACGAGCAGGTGCCGCTCGACCAGGAGTCGCTCCGCACCTGGCAGGAGCTCGGGCTGCCGATCGAGCTGACCACCGACGACAACTGGTGGTCGAACGGCCCGACCGGCCCGTGCGGTCCGGACTCCGAGATCTTCGTGTGGACCGGCGGCAGGAACGGTGACTGGGAGCCGGAGGGTACGCCGACCACCGACGACCGCTGGGTCGAGGTGTGGAACCACGTGATGATGCGCTACAAGCGCGACGAGGACGGCTCGCTCGAGGAGCTGAAGCAGCAGAACATCGACACCGGTCTGGGTCTCGAGCGGCTGACGATGCTGCTCGAGGGCAAGCGGTCGGTGTACGAGACCTCGCTGTTCGAGCCGTGGATGCGGATCATCCCGAAGCTGTGGACGCTGGACGAGCGGTCGCAGCGGATCGTCATCGATCACCTGCGGTCGAGCATCGTGATCGTCGGCGACGGCGTGCACCCGTCGAACACCGGCCGCGGGTACGTGCTGCGCCGGCTGATCCGCCGGATGCTGACGATCCTGTGGCGCAACGACGAGTCACGGTCGGTGTCCGACGTGCCGATCGAGCTGTTCGAGCACACGCTGAGCCACTTCCACCAGGGCGAGACGGTGACGCTGATCCGGCGGATCCTGATCGACGAGGAGATCCGGTTCAGCAACCTGCTCGACCGGGGCCGGAAGGTGCTCAGCCACGAACGGTTCCACAAGTCCCTCGACGACACCGACTACGAGTACCTCCACGACACCCACGGCCTGCCCCGCGAGCTGGTGGATTCGCTCAGGTAACCGGATCCAGTACGTCGGTCCGGGAAGAATCGGGAATCTCCGGAGACGCGACCTTCCCCACCGACGACTGGGCCACGAATGCTCCTACGAGGACGATGGCGCCGCCGATGATCTGGTTGGTGCGGAGCGTTTCGCCGAGCAGGATCAGTGCGAAGACGCAGGCCGCGACCACCTCGACGTACGCGACCGCTCCCGCGATCGGTGCCGAGAGTCGCTGCACGGCGGCCGCGCCGGCCAGGTAGGCGACGACCGTGCTCACCAGGATCAGCCACGCGGCCATCACCCAGCCGGGCGCGTGCCGCTGGCCGATCGCGATCGAGTCGACCAGCACGTGCCACGGCGTACCCCACGGAGCCGCGATCAGCGTCAGTACGACGGCGCCGACCACGCTGCCCGCCGCGGTCATCACGAGCGGATCCGCGGCGCCGGTCAGCTTGTCGATCAGGATGAAGTACGTCGCCTGGCACGCGGCGGCACCGAGGCCCGCGAGCAGCCCGATCAGGTCGATCCGCAATCCGGACCAGATCTCGGCCACCGTCGCGAGACCGACCACCGCGATACTCACCCCGATCGCGGCAGACCGCGGTACGGCGACCTTCTGGCCGAACTTCAGCCACGCGACGACCAGCACCGGGCCGGAGAACTCGAGCATCAGCGCGACGCCGACCGGCAGCCGGCTGGCCGCGATGAAGAACAGCGTCTGGCAGCCGGCGATCCCGGTCAGGCCGTAGAGCACGAGCGCCTTCCAGGACGCCCGCGCCGCGCGCAGCCCGGCGCTCCCACGGAAGACCAGCACCAGCGGGACGAGGACCGCGGCGGCGCCCAGGATCCGTAACCAGGCCGCCTGTTGCGGCGTGAATCCGGCGCCGATCAGCGCTTTCGCGAACGGACCTGACCCGCCGAACGTGATCGCGGAGAAGATCGCGAACCCCAACCCCACCGACTTCGTGCTGTACATGGGCATAACCGTCTCATGCCCATTACATGGCTGTCGAGTGTGATCTCAGAGGATGTTCACCGCGCGGGCCGCGATGATCGCGACGGTGAGCAGCGCGATCGCCGACTGGATGCCCATCAGCGTCTTCGTCCGGGCCGTCAGCGGCATCGTGTCGGTCGGGCTGAACGCGGTCGCGTTCGTGAACGCGACGTACAGGTAGTCGGTGAACCCGGGCAGCCAGCCCTTCCACCCGGCCAGGTCGACGGTCATCTGCGGGAACAACAGGTCGGCGCGCTCCGCCTCCCGCGCGTGCTCCGGCGCCCGCGCGAACGGCCCGCCGCGGTCGATCTCCCAGTACCAGACCGCGAACGTGACCACATTCGTCACCCAGATCAGCACAGCGCTCTTGACCAGTACCTCCGCCTCGTTCGCGTCGCCGTTGTTCAGGAAGAAGATCATCCCGGCCAGGTAGTACGCGTTCACCGCGACGAGGATCGCGTCGAGCACGATCGCGACCGGTCGCAGCCAGGGCTCGTCACGGCGCAGGTGGAACGGGTTCATGTAGAAGAGCGGCAGCAGCAGGAGCCCACCGAGCACAGGCATCAGCCAGCGCGGCAGTGCGTTGACCTGCGGCGGGACCAGGAGTTGGAGGACGAGTACTGCGACGACGGCCAGCGAGGCCGGCCAGCGCCGGGTGTGACGGGTGCTGGGCGGAGGCGCCTTCGTCGGCTTGTTCATTGCAGCATTCTCGCGCCGCGGGCCTGCTATCCGACGGAGGCGTCGACGACGGCCTGTCCGGTTTCGGTACGCCGGTAGTGGACCTGGTGGCCGGTACGCCGACGTGTCGCGAGGCCCGCGTCGTACAGCGCCGACAGGTGTTCGGCGACGGTGGCGAGGGCGAGGTCGTACTGCGCTGCGAGCGCACTCGTGGTGGCGGGCGGGTCGAGTGCGACGAGGAGGGTCGCGCGGGTGCGGCCGAGGAGGCGGGCCAGCGGGTCCGGGGGAGCGGGGGCGTCGGACCAGAGGCGGGCGGCGCCGCGGGCCGGGTAGACGAGGGTCGGGCGGTACGCCGGGTCGACGACGATCACGAGGTATGGCCAGGCGAAGGCGCCCGGGACCAGGAGCAGGCCCTGTCCGTCGAGATCGCGGTCCTCGGAGCGGTAGCGGCCGGCGATCAGGCGGTCGTCCTCCCAGGCCAGGTTCGGGTGCAGATCGTCGAACAGTCCGGCCAGGCCGTCGTCGGTCAGTTGCTGACCGCGGTACGCGATGTCGTCCTCGAGGACGCGGCTGATCAGTGGCCAGTCCGGCTTGATGAGGGTCTCCCAGGCGCCTTCGATCTCGTCGGCGAGCCGTTCGCGGGTGCCGGCCAGGTCGTCGAGCATCTTGTCGATCTCCGGCGCGCCGGGGTTCTTCAGCTCGTCCCGCGACCGGATCAGTTCGGTACGGACCCGCTCGAGCGGGGTAGTGCGGACGCGGGCGATCTCGGTCGTGAACTTGGCCCGCGAGGCCTTCGGTGGCGGGGTCAGGAAGTCCGGCGTGAACCCGACGCGGGGCTGCACTGCCTTCAGCCCGCGCAGGTCGAGCCGGCCGGCCGGCTCCCGCTTCGCCGCGATCCAGTCGCCGTACAGCGGCCGGTGCTTCGATCCGTTCAGCACCCGCACCGCGGACATCGTCTCCCACAACGGCGACGCCCCGAACCGGCAACGCAGCGCGTCCGCCTGCGTGAACCGCAGTACCGTCATGAACCCAAACTTTCGGCCACAACCAAAACTCTACGCCGCCGGGCCGGGACGCGTGCACGCTCAGCGCGTGAGGTCCTACCGAGCTGTACTCAATCTTCCCGGCCTGCGCGCCGTGTACATCGCCCACACCGTCTCGATGCTGGGAACCGTGGCGGCGCAGGTCGCGCTGTCCATCCTGATCTTCGAGCGGACCGGATCGCCGTTGCTGTCGGCACTCGTTCTGGCCTGTTCCTTCCTGCCGTACGCCGTGAGTGGCGTGCTGTTCTCCTCGATCGCGGACCGATTCCCCGCGCGCCGGGTCCTGGTCGTGTGCGATGTGGTCAGCGCGGCCGCCATCGGACTGATGCTGACACCGGGAATGCCGGTAGGCGGGCTGCTCGGACTGCTCGTGATGACCGGGATCGTGGCTCCGGTCTTCGCGGGTGCACGGGCCGCCAGTCTCGCGCACCTGTTGCCGACCGACCTGTTCCCGGCCGGCAGGTCCTTGCTGAGGGCAATCAGTCAGGTCGCGGTGCTGACCGGGTTCGCACTCGGCGGGATCGCGGTCGCGGTGGTCGGCGCGAACTGGTTGCTGGCGCTCGACGCGGTGACCTTCGTCGCGTCGGCGGTGCTGATCGGGACGGGTACGCCGTACACGCCGCCGGGGGAACGCAAGAGCAACACGGTCCGGGAGTCGTGGGCCGGGCTGCAGATCCTGTTCGCCAACGCGAAGCTGCGCAACCTGATCCTGCTGACCTGGGTGGCTCCGGCGTTCTCGTCCGTCCCGGACGGACTGGCCGTCGCATACACCGCGCAGGTCGGCGCCGCGGCCGCGGCCGCCGGTGCGATGTTCACCGGGTACGCCGTCGGCAGTGTGCTCGGCGAGCTCGTCGTCGCACGCTTCACCCCTTCGGTGCGGCGACGGCTCGTCGTCCCGTTCCTCCTGATCAGCCAGCTGCCCGCGATCGCGTTCCTGACCACACCGCCGATCCCGGTCGCCGCGGTACTCCTCGCGATCTCCGGCGCGGGCTACGCGTTCAACCAGGGCATCGACCCGCTGATCCTGCAGCACGCCGACCCGACGTACCGCGGCCGCCTGTTCACCGTCCAAACCAGCGGCCTGATGGCAATCCAGGGCGTCAGCATCGCCCTCGGCGGAGTCGTCGGCTCCTTCGCCGCCCCCAACCTCACCATCGCCGCAGCAGGCATCCTCGGCACCACAACCACCCTGCTGATCGCCCGCCAGGCGCTCGCTAGTGCTGGGGGACCTCTGCGGTGGCGGCCCAGCTGGCGAGGAGTTTGAGGCTGTCGGCGGTGGGCGTGCCGGCGGGTGCGACGTAGACCAGGAGGGTGAGTCCTGGGTGGGCGGGGAGCTCCATCGCCTCGAAGGTGAGCTCGAGGTCACCGACGACCGGGTGGTGGAACTTCTTCAGGCCGGTGCGGTGGAAACGGACGTTGTGAGCGGCCCAGCGGGTGCGGAAATCCTCGCTGCGGGTGGACAGCTCACCGATGAGTTCGATCAGCAACTTGTCGTGCGGGTTGCGCCCGGCCTCGGAGCGCAGCATGGCGGCGATGTCGTCGGCGGCGCGTTCCCAGTCCTGGAAGAAGTCGTGTGACGCCGGGTCGAGATAGACGAAGCGGGCGCTGTTCGCGGGGCGGCGCGGGTCGGCGAGCAGCGGAGCGTGGAGCGCGCGAGCCATCCGGTTGGCCGCCAGCATGTCGTGGCGGGCGTTGCGGACCCAGGCCGGTGCATCGTTGATGGCGTCGAGCACGAGCTGGACGCTGGCCGGTACGCTCGCCGGCGCGGTCTTGCGGCTGCGCGCGGGCGTCGGCTCGGCGGCGCGGGCGAGGTCGAACAGGTGCGCACGCTCGGCGTCGTCCAATTGCAGCGCCCGGGCGAGCCCTTCCAGGACGGTGTCGGAGGCCCCGGCCAGGTTCCCGCGCTCGAGTCGCACGTAGTAGTCGATGCTCATTCCCGCCAGCATGGCGACCTCTTCGCGGCGCAGCCCCTTGACCCGGCGGTTGCCGCCGTACGCCGGCAGTCCCGCCTGCTCGGGGGTGATCCGCGCCCGCCTCGAGGCGAGGAACTCGCGGATCGCAGCTCGGTTGTCCATACCTCCACCGTAGACGGGTGCCAGGGACCGAAGGAGGTACTGGCGTTACCTGGAACGACAGGCACTCCCGCGGCCAGGCAGCAGGACGTTCACTGGCACACATGCAGAAACTTAAGAGGCCCGCGACCGCGAAAGGGCCGGGGGACTGGTTCGCCGGCGACGTCTGGTTCGACCAGATCTGCCGCGGTGAGGAACCGTCTCGCGCCCGGGTGAACACGGTGCACTTCGCACCCGGCGCCCACACCGCCTGGCACACGCACGCCCTGGGCCAGACCCTGCACGTCACCGAGGGCATCGGCCTGGTCGGTACCCGCGACGGGCAGGTGATCGTGATGCACCCGGGCGACACCGTCCACACCCCACCGGGCGAGTGGCACTGGCACGGTGCAACCGCCGACAGCTTCATGACCCACCTGGCCATCTGGGAAGGCACCGACGACCCCGACGTACCGGAGACAACCTGGGGCGAACACGTCACCGACACCGAATACCAACAGACCCGCTGACCCAGCAAGACAGAAGGATTCTTATGCGAGCTACCTACATGTACGGCGCGGGTGACGTGCGTGTTGTCGACGTGCCTGATCCGATCATCAAGGAACCGACTGACGCGATCGTTCGCGTTGTGCGGGCGTGTGTGTGCGGGTCCGACCTGCATCCGTATCACTCGATGGCCGTGAACCCGGACGGCAGTTCGATGGGGCACGAGTTCGTCGGTGTTGTCGAGGACGTTGGCGGCGACGTGAGCACGGTGAAGGTGGGCGACTTTGTGATTGCGCCGTTCGCCTGGTCCGACGGGACCTGTGACTTCTGTCGTGAGGGTTTGCAGACCTCCTGCCGGCACGGCGGTTTCTGGAATGCCGGCGAGGTCGGCGGCGGGCAGGCCGAGGCCGTGCGGGTCCCGCTCGCGGACGGCACCCTGGTCGCCGTACCGGTCGACGAGACCTCACCGCTGATCCCGTCGCTGCTCACCCTGTCCGACGTGTACGGAACCGGCTATCACGCGGCGATCAAGGCGAACGTCGGCCCGCGCACCAGCGTCACGGTGATCGGCGACGGTGCCGTCGGCCTGCTGGCGGTCCTGTCCGCGAAGCGGCTCGGCGCCGAGCAGATCATCCTCATGGGCCGCCACGCCGCGCGGACCGATCTGGGTCGCGAGTACGGCGCGACCGATGTCGTCGCCGAGCGCGGTGACGAGGGGATCGCTCGGGTACGCGACCTGACCGGTGGCGACGGTACGCACGTCGTACTCGAAGCGGTCGGCCATCGGCCCGCGTACGACCAGGCGATCGGCGTCGTCCGGGCCGGCGGTGTCATCAGTCGCGTCGGCGTACCGCAGTACAGCGACGCGCCCGTCGGGTTCCCCAGCCTCTTCGGGCCTAACATCACCCTGACGGGCGGCCCTGCGCCTGCCCGCGCTTACATCGAAACCCTGCTGCCCGACGTCCTCGCCGGAACCGTTGACCCGGGCAAGGTCTTCGACAGCGAGATCGCCCTCGCCGACGTGGCCGAGGGCTACCGCGCGATGGACGACCGCACCGCCCTCAAGGTACTGATCAGGCCTTAGGCGCTCGAGCGGATGACCAGCGGCGCAGTCACGAGCCGACCAGGCTCGTCCGGCTCGCCGCTGATCTCCCGCAGCGCGCGGTCGAACAGGCAGGCGGCGATGTCGCGCAGCGGGATCCGGGCCGTCGTGAGCGGTGTGTCGAGCATGCTCGCGAACGGGAAGTCGTTGAACCCGGTGACCGCGACGTCCTGACCGACCGCGATACCGCGCCGCTGCAGCGTCCGCATCGCGACCACCGCGAACGCGTCGTTGTCCGCGACGAACACGTCCGGCGGGTCGAGCTCCTCGACGTACGCCGCCACCGCTTCGAGCGAACCGAACGAGCGCGCCACCGTCGACGGGAACTCCCGGACGAACCCGTCCCTCCGCTGATGCACCCACGGCAGCGGACTGTCTGTCGCCAGGTACACCGCCCGCTCCCGGCCCGTCGACCGCAGATGCGCGGCGACACCGGCCATCGACGACTCGTTGTCCACGTCGACCCAGCACTGCCGATGCTCCGGCCCCGTCCGCCCGAACGCCACGAACGGGAACCGCCGGCGGCTGAGGAACTCGATCCGCTCGTCGTGCGGCATCGTCTCGAGTACGACGATCGCGTCGACCTGCCGCGCCGCGATCAGCTTCTCGTAGAGCGCGATCTCAGCCGTGGTCCCCGGTGCGCCCTCGGTCGGAGTCGTCACGTGGACGCCGTACCCGGAGACCGCGGCCGCCTTCACCAGGCCGCCGAGCAGTCCGTGCAGGAATCCACCCAGGCCCGGGTTGTCGGGGTCGTCGTCGGGCTCGTCCTCGAAGTACAGCGGCAGGCCGATCACCTGGCTGCGGCCCGACGACAACGCGCGGGCCGCGTGGTTCGGGATGTACCCGAGCTCCTGGATCGCGGCGCGCACGGTCTGGACGGTCGGTGGCGCGACGCGGTGCGGCGCGTTCAGCACGTTCGACACGGTCATCGCCGACACCCCGGCCAACCGGGCGACGTCCGCGACGGTCGTCCGTCGCGGCTTCTGTGCAGTCAATCGTTCCCCCTAAGCACGTACGATCCGGGCCGACCCACCGACCGGTACGTCGATCGCCCACACCTCAGGCGGGGTCGTCGTCTCCCGGTGCACCTCGTGGCCCGAACAGTCAGACACTACGAGGTCGACGGGGAGGCCGCCCGCACCCTCGACGTACAGCCGCCGCTCGGCGCCACCGTTGACCACGACGGTGCATTGCTCGTCGACCCGCACCACAGGGTTCGTGAACACGGCAATCACCGTTTCCGTTGCACCCACCGCACGGACCTGCGAGTAGCGCGCATCCGGTCGCGACGGAAGCAGTACGCCGTGCAGCAGTACGTCGGCGTGGTCGCGCATGAACCCGAGCCAGTACCGGACGACCTGTTCGTGCTCGGGCGGCAACGCGTCCAGCTCCATCGACACCTGCGGCGTACTGAACAACGCGCCGATGAACTGGTGCGCGACGTTCTCCACCGACGCCGACGGGCTCCACATCAGCATGTCCGAATGCACGGCGCGGTCACCGGCCAGCAGTCGGCAGTCGATCGTGCGGACCCGGTTCTCCACCGGGTCGAGCGCGCAATCGCCGGCCCGCAGGAACGTGCCGAACTGCCACAGCCTCGGGTGCACGTAGTCCTGCCGGAACTCGATCAGTACGTCGGGCCGCAGCCTCCGCAGCTCGTCGGTGACGTCCTGCAGGAACCGCTCCACGCCCTCGTCGACGGACGCGCAGTCGCCACCTGGCGCCGGGGGAACGTCGTCCCGCGCCCAGGAATCGATGAAGTCGAGTTTCAGGCCGTCGACGCCCCAGTCGCGCACCGGCCGAATGCAGCACTCCAGCAGGTGTTCGCGCACCTCGGGGTAGCGGGGATCGAGTACGGCGGTCACCTCGCCGTCCGCAAAGCCGAGGATGCGGTCCTTCAACCCGTCCCAGGCTTTCGAGTGCACACCGATCAGCGGCGGCGCGAGCCACAGCACGTAGCGCTGGCCGAGCGTGTGCACGCGACGTACATGCTCGGTCATGTCGGGGAACGTCTGGCTGGTCGGCTCCCAGTCGCCGCAGTACGCGTACCCGCGCCGCGTGTCATCGGTCTGCCAGCCGTCGTCGACGATCACCGCCTCGGTGCCGTACGCCGCTCCCGCGCGGGCGTGCCGCTCCACGGACTCGGTCGACACGTGCTGGTGGTCGCTGTACCAGGTCGAGTACATCGCCTGCCGCGCAACGTCCGGCACTTGCGCGATCCGGTCGCCCAGCTCGGCGGTCCACTCGTCCGTCACCGCACGCAGCGACTCCGCGAAATGCAGTGCGCGCAGGTCGACCCGCAGTGTGAAGCGCGAACTCTCGACATCCGTCACGGTCAGCTCGATCAGCTGCTCGGCGGTCTCCTCGTTCACGCCGACCGCGAAGTCGCAGCCGCGGACGCTCGACGACAAGGAGATCGTCAGCAAACTGCGATCCCGCGCGTCGACCAGCGCGGCCACCGGCGCCGAGCGCACCGACCGGATCTCCCGGTGCGAACCCCAGTCCGTCGGGAGCTCACGGCGTGAACCCTGGGTCGCCCGCCAGAGCGTCACCGCGTCCTCGGCCGGCCAGGTCCACCGCAGCGTCACCGGCCCGTCGGCAACCACGTCGTACCGCAGGACACCGGGCTCGGCGGCGGCACGCTCGGTCAGCGTGCCGCCGGTCAGGGTCGCGCTCCGGACGGTGCGACCGTCGGGGGAGCGGATCTCGAATGTCGTCACGAGCTGGACTATAGCGGTAAAACTCGACCCCCAGAAGGTATTGACGGAATTGCGTGACGTCTCTAGTTTTACCGCTAATATCCGAATGTGAGGAGACGCCGTGCTGGCTGTCAGCTCCGATCTTGCGTATGTCGAGGACGCCTTCACCTGGGCCCGCGACCGGGCACTGGCCTGGGTCCAGACCGGTGGGGAGAACCTGCCGTCGTACTGGGCCGGCTACCCGTCCAGACCGATGTTCTACTCCCGCGACGTGTGCCACCAGGCGGCCGGCGCGCACCTGCTCGGCCTGGACGCGGAGAACTTCGCGATGTTCCGGCACTTCGCCCGCTCCGCGACACCGGCCCGCAAGTGGTTCCCGATCTGGGCCTTCCACTTCGACGGCCGGATCGCCGCCCTCGACTACCACGACGACGAACACTTCGTCCGGGAGATCCCCGCGGTGTTCGACCTCGCCTACCGGGCGCTGGAACAGTACGACTGGACCGGTGACCGCCGCTGGATCGACGACCCCGACCTGGCGGCCTACTACCGGCACACCGTCGACGAGTTCGTCGCCGCCCACGACCAGGACGGCGACGGCATCCCGGAGGCCGGCGGTACGGCGGACATCTTCCTCGGCACCGCGACGTACAACGAACGCGAGGCCCCACTCCTGATCGCGGGCGACGGCCTCGCCACGCAGTACGCCGTACTCCGCAAACTCGGTCGGCACGCCGAGGCCGACGACCTCCAGAAGACGTACGACGGCTGGTGGGACGACGACCACTTCGCCCGCGGCGTGACCAAGGACGGGCTCGACTTCGACTGGGGACTGGAGTCGCACACGCTCGTTCCGCTGTTCGGGCTGAACGGCGACGAACGGTTCCTCGACTACCTCGAGGCGCAGATGGAGTCACATCCGCCGCTCAACATCGAGTCGTTCAGCTACTGGCCCGAGTTCCTGTTCAAGCACGGTCGCGACGAGTCGGCCTGGCGCTGGACGAAACACCTGATCGACAGCCGCGACGACTATCCGGAGATCTCGTTCACGGTCGTCGAGCACCTGGTCGCCGGGCTGCTCGGGCTCCGGCCCGACGCTCCCAACGCGGCCCTGACCGTCGGATCCCATCTGCCCGCGGAGATCGGCGTACTCACCGCCGACCATGTCCCGGTCGGCGACTGGGATCTGCGCATCAGCCAACAAGGCCGCCACACCATCGAGGTCACCGTGCACAGCGGACCAGGTCCGCTCGCCGTGACCGTCGGCATCGAGACCCACTCCCTCGAACCGGGTCAGACCGCCCGGGTCATTCAGCCCAAGGATCTCTCATGAAGAAACTCCTGCCCACCGCGATCGCAATCCTCCTCGCCGCCGGTTGCGCGACCGGCAATGCGCCGGCCTCGAACAAGGACAGCGGGAACGCCGAGATCAGCTTCTCGTTCTGGGGCACGAACTCCGAAGCCGCGTCGCTGAAGGCGATCGCGGCCGCCTTCGAGAAGGCCAACCCGGGCACCAAGGTGACCACGAACTGGATCCAGTCCGACTACGAGCAGAAGCTGCAGACGTCGATCGCGGCCGGCACCCAGTCGACCGTGATGGAGATCAGCAACACGAGCCTGGCCGGGTTCGCGCCCAGCTTCGCCGCGCAGACCGTTGATCCGGGCAAGTACGTGCAGCCGAACATCTCGTCCGCGATGCAGTTCGAGAGCAAGTACTACGCGATGCCGTTCGCCGCGAAACCCAAGGTGATGGCGATCAACACCGACGCCTTCAAGGCCGCCGCCGTACCGTTGCCCAGTGCAACGACACCGCTGACCCTCGACGAGTTCAAGGCGCTCGCCGCCAAGCTGTCCCACGGCGACGGCAAGGCCCGCGTCTACGGGTCCAGCAACCTCTGGTACCGGGGCTGGCTTACCGCGGCCGGCGGCGGCTACTACAACGCCGACGCGACCGAGTGCACCTTCGGCGACGAGACCGGCGTCAAGACCGCGCAGTACGTCGTGGACATGCAGAAGGGCCGTTACGCGCCGACCTCGACGGACATCCAGGGGCAGGACCAGGCGCAGTGGTTCGCGGCCGGACGGCTCGCGACGTTCAGCGACTTCGGGCCGTGGACGGTCGCCGACTTCGCCAAGATCAGCAAGCCGAACTGGACGCTGGTGCCGGTGCCCGGCAAGGGATTCCCGATGGAGGTCGACGGACTCGGCATCGCCAAGACCGCGAGCGGCAAGCAGCTCGAGACGGCCAAGAAGTTCGTCGAGTTCGCCAGTACGCAGCAGGTAGCTCAGGACCAGCTGATCCAGGGCAACACGGCGCTCGGCGTACCGATCATCGCGGCGTCCGCGCCGACGCTCGAGAAGGTGCTGCCGGCCGAGCGGAACCTGGCCGCGTTCACCACCGCGCTGAAGACCGGCGAGGTCGGGGTCTCGGTCGCCAAGGAGGCGCAGCTGTCCGGTGACGCCGACAAGGGCATGACCAGCTACACCGCGCTCGGCACCGGTAAGGACGACGTCGCGAAGATCCTGCCGCAGCTCGCCGAGAAGTGCACGCAGGCCCTCAAGAAATGAATCCGACCATCGGCTGGATCCGCGATCTGGCGTCGTCCTGGGGAGTGCCGGACGCGCTCGTGCCGCTGGTCCCGTTCCTGCTCCTGCTGATCGGCCTGTACGCCGTCATCGCACTGGCGGCGTACGGGGCGCGGCGCCGCTGGCCGCGCGCGGACAAGACGATCGCGTTCTGGCTGTTCGTCTCGCCGTGGCTGATCGGGTTCGTGCTGTTCACGGTCGGTCCGATGGCGTCGTCGGTCTACGTGAGCCTGACCTCGTGGGACCTGATCACGCCTCCGACGTTCGTTGGTCTCGCCAACTACACCGAGGCCTTCCAGGACCCGCAGGTGGCCCAGGCGCTGAAGGTTACCCTGCTATACGCCGTGATCAGCGTCCCGTTGCAGACGGCGCTGGCGTTCCTCGTCGCACTGCTGCTGAACACCGAGCTGCCCGGGATGCGGTTCTTCCGGACGATCTGGTACCTGCCTTCGCTGGTGTCGGGTGTCGCGCAGATGGTGTTGTTCCTGTGGGTGTTCAACCCGCAGTACGGCTTGATGAACGACGTGCTGGCGCGCGTCGGGATCCAGGGACCGGCCTGGTTCAACGACGCGTCGTGGGCACTGCCGACGGTGATCCTGATGAGTCTGTGGACGGTCGGCGGCGCGATGGTGATCTACCTGGCCGGTCTGAAGGACGTGCCGCCGAACCTGTACGAGGCGGCCGCGCTAGACGGCGCCGGCCCGGTGCGGCAGTTCTGGCACGTGACGATGCCGCAGATGTCGCCGATCATCCTGTTCAACGCGCTGACCGGGATCATCGGGTCGCTGCAGATCTTCACCCAGGGCTTCATCCAGAACGGCGGCCCGAAGGACTCGCTGCTGTTCTTCGTCTACTACTTGTACGACAACGCGTTCCAGAACTTCCGGATGGGCTACGCGTCCGCCCTGGCCTGGATCCTGTTCGTCGTGATCCTCGCGCTGACCGCGGTCACGCTGCGCGGGAGCGCGTTCGCCGTGTACTACGAGACCGAACTCGGCCGGAAGCGGAGGCGTCGATGACCGCGCTCGCAGAACCCTTGGTCGTACGTGCGGACCGGCCGTTCTGGCGCCGCAACCTCACACTCACCGTTGTCCTGTACGTCGTGCTCGCACTCGGGTCGCTGGTGTTCGTCTACCCGTTCCTCTGGATGATCGCTACCTCGTTGCGATCGCTCGCGGGCGTGGGGAGCTCGGGCGCGAGCGTCGTACCGCACGAGTTCCTGTGGGACAACTACCGGCGGGCAGTGACGTCGTTCCCGTTCTGGCGGTACGCGCTGAACTCGGTGCTCACCACGCTGATCCCGATCATCGGGACGGTGGTCTCCTGCTCGCTCGCCGGGTTCGCGTTCGCGCGGCTCCGGGTGCGGTTCTCCGGGGTGCTGTTCGCCGTCGTACTGGCGACCATGCTGCTGCCGGGTGAGGTGACGATGGTGCCGCAGTTCATGCTTTTCAACAACTTCGGCATGGTCGACACGCTGTACCCGCTGATCCTGCCGGCATTCTTCGGGTCGCCGTTCTTCATCTTCCTGTTCCGGCAGTTCTTCGCGCGGATGCCGGCCGAGCTCGCCGACGCCGCAGTGGTGGACGGCTGCGGATGGTTCAAGATGTTCCTGCTTGTCTACCTGCCGCTCGCACGCCCGGCCGTCGTCGCGGTGTCGATCCTGCTGTTCATGGGCTACTGGAACAACTTCCTCGGCCCCGCGATCTACATCAACTCCGACCAGTGGAAGACTCTGCCCCTGGCCCTGGCCGGCTTCCAGTCCGTGAACGGCACCGACACCCCGTTGCTGATGGCAACCTCCGTCCTGATCACCGTCCCCTGCCTGCTCATCTTCTTCCTCGCCCAAAAACAACTAACCAACGGCATCACCTTCAGCGGCGGTCGGTGAGTCCGGGCCGGGTTCTGTTGGGTCCGGCCCGGACTCGTCTGCGATCAGTTCACGATGATCTTGTCGACCTCGATCGTGATGCCCTTGACGAGGGGTGTGGAGGTGCCGGTTGTGACCGATCCGGTGCCCTTCTGTACGCCCTTGATGTTCATCGAGTACGTCATCGAGCCACCCGGGGTTCCCGGCGTGCTCGTGACGACGTAGTCCGTCACCGGCGGGCCGGTGATCTGGCTGCCGGCCGTGCCGTCGAAGTTCTCCGCACCCACCGTCAGGCCGTAGCCGGCCGGCGGATCGCCGAGTTGACCGTTGTAGGTGTAGCTGATGTCCTCGGCGCCGTTGAGACCGATCCACTGCTGGAACACCTTCAGTGCGGTCGTGCCGAACACGTTCACCCGCCACTCGAGGACGAGCCACGAGCTCACCCCGTCGGTCAGCGTGGCGGCGAAGATGCCCGGCGCCCCGGTGCCGTCGAGGTCGGTCCAGTACGACGCGAGCACGTTGTTCGGACGCGCCGGGTTGGGCAGGCTCTGCGGAGCGAACGCGACGTCAGCCCCGGACGACGTACCGCCGACCACCGAGTACCCGTTGGAAACCACTCCGATCCGGTTGTACGTCTGGCCTGCGAACACGAACGGCGCGACGTTGAAGTTGAGCGCCTGATCGTCCCCGACCGCGATCGGGGTAATGCCGAAGGCATCCAGCGGTATGTAGCCCGCCGGTGACGTACCCGGCGCGATGACCGGCTTGTCGGGCTGCCGCCCGGCGAGTGTCGCGGTCTTGGTTGCGATCTGGGTGCCGATCTTGGTCGCACCTGTGACGCTGTTGAGCCGCAGGTTGGAACTCAGCGTGCTGACTGCCGTCACGTCCGTGGTCTGCAGGCTGTTGTTCTGCACGGTCACCGTGCAGGTGGACTGGCCGGTGTTCCGCGCGATGGTGGACGGCGCACAGGTCTGGTCGATCGGGACGATGCCCTCCTGGCGGAAGAACGCCACCGGCAGGTGCAGGGCCCGGCTGCCGCCGACCTGCGTGAAGTTGACCTGGCCGAAGTACTGACCGTCGGGTACGTCGGGTGCAGTGATCGCGATCGTCAGCTTCTGCGACTTGCCCGGCTTCACCTGGAACGCCGGCGGCAGCACGGTGATGTTCGCGCCGCTGACCGTCGTACCGGCGGCCTTGAAGGTGAGCGTCTGGTTGGTGACGTTGGTGACCGTCCGCTCGGCGGTGATCAGGCCCGGCATGGTCGGTGCGTTCACCGACGGCAGGTTGAGGTCGATCCGGTTCAGCGGGTCGGCGGCCGAGGCCGCGTAGTTCGCCGCCGTCTCGTCCAGGGTCAGACCGGGGTCGCCGGCCTTGGTGAGGTCGATCCGCCCGCCGCCGTAGTCGAACGGGTCGGCCTGGGTGATGCGGTCCGGCTTCGTGACGGCTGTCTTACCTGTCGTTTCGAGTGCCGACTTGACCTGGCCGGGCGTCCAGGACGGATGCAGGGCGAGGATCAGTGCTGCCGAGCCGGCCACGTGCGGCGACGACATCGACGTACCGGCGATCACCTGGTACAGGTTGCCGGGCGGGCCTTCGGTCGCGGACTCGGGGGTCGGCGTCTGTCCGGCCAGGATCTGCAGACCGGGCGCGGTGACGTCGGGTTTGAGGAAGTCACCACCGGGACCGCGCGACGAGAACGTCGTCATCACGTCGCCCTGCCAGGTGGTCTTGGTGCCCTGCGTGAAGGTTGCCGTGGTCCCTGGATGCGCCGCGAGGAAGGCCAGCAGCACGTCGGCGTCGGGCTTCTCGAGCTGCACGGCCGGCAGCCAGTGGTTGTCGGTGAAGACGTCGGACGGAGCAGTGGCGTTGTACATCAGCATCCCGGCCGCGCCGCCTTGCAGGATGTTGAAGCCCTTCATCACCCGGCCTGGAGTGAACCGGCAGGCGACGATCTTGCCGGTGAACACACCCACAGGAGCCGGGGTGTTGCAGGTCGCGTCGCTGTACCCCGCGGTGCTCCCGGCGAGTACGACGGGTGTCGCGGTGCTGATGCCCGCGGTGATCGACGCGCCGGAGATCGTGGCGGTCGCGGCGCCGCCGGTCAGCGTGACGGTCGAGCGGAACGTGCGGCTCTGGGTCGAGGCCGCGACTGTAGTGACCCACGGGCCGCGGTGGTCGGTGGTGCCTGCGCCCGGACCGGAGTTTCCGGCCGAGGCGGAGACGAACACGCCGGCGGCGTACGCATCGAGGAAGGCGAGTTCGACCGGGTCGCTGTACGGGTCGCTGCCGCCGGAGATCGAGAAGTTGATCACCCGGACGCCGTCCAGGATCGCCCGCGCGACGGCCTGCACCGAGTCGCTCGGGAAGCAGCCCTCGGCGCCGCAGACCTTGTAGACCGACACGGCCGCGGCCGGTGCGATCCCGGCGATGGCGCCGCGGTCGATGCCGAGCGGGTTGGCGTGCGCGACCGGTCCACCGGCCGATGTCGAGGCGGTGTGTGTGCCGTGACCGTTGGAGTCACGCGCGCTGGTCGGGTAGGTGTCGCCGCCGATCACCGCGTTGTAGGTGTCGAGGAACGGCCGGCCGCCGATCAGCTTGTTGTTGCAGTTGAACACGTCGACTGCCGGTGTCAGCGGGTTGTCGCCGAAGTTGCACACGCGTGGTGTCGCGTCCGCGGTCGGCGGTGGTGCGGGCAGGGTGCCCGGGTCGGCGAACGACGGGTGTTCCGGCCAGGCGCCGGTGTCGAGAACACCGACGATGACACCCTTACCGGAGCTGGCCGAGCCGCCGAGCTGGTTGTAGATCGTCGGGGCTCCGATGAAGGCGCCGCTGGAATCGGTGAGCAGCTGCTGCAGGTTGTCCTGCTGGACCGCGGCCACACCGGGTAGCTTCAGCAGGTTGCGGGCCTGGTTCGCCGGCACGCTGAGCGCGATACCGCCGTACACGGTGCGCAGCCGCTGACCTGCCCTCGCGCTTGGGACCTTCGACTGCATCGCGGCGAGGAAGTCGTTCTCCACCGTGGCCACGTGCTTCAGGTACTTGGTGGCGTTCGCGCCCTTCACGTCGAGGCGCTTGCCGGTGACGGACGGGCTGGTGCCGGGCAGGCCCTTGAGCCCGCCGCGGTACGCCGCGAGCGAGTCGTAGTCGAGCTTCACGACCACCCGGACCTGCTTGGGGGACGTGCTGTTCACCAGCGCAGGATCGCTCTTCGCGAGTTGCCCGCTGGGTGACTTGGCGCCGTTGACCGTGCTGGCGGCGCTCAGCGGCGTCGCGGTCCAGGGCCGGCCGTTCGGCGCGGTAGGGGACGGATTTGCGGCTGCCGCGGTCATCGCGGGCAGCAGCGCAGCGACCAGCAGACCGGCGGACACTCCGGCCGTGACACGTCGAGTGGCGGATCTTTGAGTGGCGGTTGTTTGAGTGACGGTACGACGATGACCTCGTCGGTGATGCGGTGACCTCATGCGCGGGCCTCCAGTGAGACGGAACGCCGTCGCCGAAGGAGCAGCACGGGACGTCGGGAGACCCCCAAGGTCGAAACGCGGAAACCCCTCTGTCCTGCGACCGTATCCCCCCGGACCGGCGGCGCGGCCGGCACCCCCGCGGCGCCTGCCTGAGCCGAGGCTATGCCGAGAACCCGTCCTCGGCCAGACCTCGGGGTTCGTCAGTCGCGTCCGAGAATGCCCTGCTCGTAGCCTTTGGCAACGGCTGCGGCACGGTCCGTGACGCCGAGTTTGGTGAAGACGTGGCTGAGATGCGTCTTCACCGTGGCCTCGCTGATGAACAGTTCGCGGGCGATGTCGCGGTTCGACGTACCCTTCGCGACCAGCTCCAGGACCTGCCGTTCGCGCGCGGCCAACGGGCTCGGCGCCGGCGAGCGGACGGCCGAGACCAGCCGCGACGCGACCGCGGGGGAGAGGACCGTGCGACCCGCCGCAGCCTGGCGGACGGCGTTGAACAGCTCGTCCTGGGGCGCGTCCTTGAGCAGGTAGCCGGTGGCGCCGGCCTCGATCGCCGGCAGCGTGTCGGTGTCGGTGTCCCAGGTCGTCAGGACCAGCACCTTCGAGCGGATGCCGCGACGGGTCAGCTCGGTGATCGCGTCGAGCCCGCCGCCACCCGGCATCCGGAGATCCATCAGGATCACGTCCGGACTCAGGTCCGCGGCCAACTCGACCGCCTCGACGCCGTTCGACGCCTCCGCGAGCACGGTGAAGCCCGGCGTGGACTCGAACATGCCACGCAGACCGTTGCGGACCACCGGATGGTCGTCGACGAGGAGCAGCGAGATCTCAGCCATGGAGAACCAACGGTATGCGAGCCGACACCGCCGTACCGAACCCTGGCTCGGACTCGACCGTCAGGGAGCCGGCGATGCGCTCGGCGCGGGCGCGCATGCCGTCGACGCCGAACCCGCCGGTGCCGGTCCGGGCGGAGAGAGCCAGCGGATCGAAACCCTGGCCGTCGTCGCGAATATCCACCGTCACCTCGTCGTCCATGAAGCTGAGGGTCACGCCGACGCGGGTCGCGGCCGCGTGCTTCGACACGTTCGTGAGCGCCTCCTGCGTGATCCGCAGGACGGTCGCCGAGAACTCACCGTGCAGGTGCTGCGCCGTACCGGTCAGGGTGAACTCGGCGGGTACGCCGGTCCGCTCGGACCACTGGTCGACGGTCTTGCGGAGCGCCTCGGGGAGACCGTCGTACGAGAGGCCCGCCGGGGCGAGGTTCTGCACCGAGCGACGGGCCTCACCCAGACTGTGCCGGGCCAGCTCGGTCGCGCGGCCGACGTGCTCCTTGACGGTTGCCGGGTCGGCCGAGTTCGCCACCACCTGCAGTTGCGCGATGATGCCCGTCAGCCCCTGCGCGATGGTGTCGTGGATCTCCGCGGCCAGCCGGCGACGCTCGTCCGCGATGCCCGCTTCCCTTGCCTGCACGAGGAGTTGGGCCTGCAACGCGGCGTTCTCCTCGTGCGCCTGCTCGAGCTCGGTGATGGTGGCGGCTCGGGCCTTCGACTGCGCCTCTTGCTGGTCGGCGAAGTGCTTCACGATGGTCAGCAGCAGGTTGTTCGCGATCAGGAGGCCGGCGAACACCAGCCAGCCCGTCCGGTCGTGGAACGGCATACCGCCGGTCTGTGCGCCGGCGATCGGGATCGTGCAGGCGAACAGCGCGAGCCGCCGCCGTTTCCGGCCGGGAATCAGTTCGTCGGTGTCGTAGTAGCCCGCCACGACGAAGAACGCGAAGAACCCGTTCAGGACCGTCAGCACGAACGCGATCGCCCACCGCACCACGAAGTACGTCACCGACACGGCGTTCGGACCGTGGCGGATGCGACCGCTCCGATCCCACCACACCAGCAGCACCAGCGCGATCGCGACCAGCGCCACGGCCACCAGCCGCTGGCCGACGAGCGGCATCAGCTTCCCCGAGGTCACGCTCGCCAGGAAAGTGCCGAGACCGAGCAGGAAGTACGGCGCCCAGCGCTGGAAGGCAGCCTGGCGCCGCTCGAGCTCGCTGTCGGCCGTCGTCACTCGCCCAGTCTGCACGAAGGTCCTACTCCCACCGGAACCAGCGCGCGGCCGCAACCGACAGGACCACCGTCCACGCCGCCAGCACGCCCAGGTGGGACCACGCCGGCCAGTGCCCGGCCGCGGACTGCTCGAGCGCCTGAGAGGCGGCACCGAACGGCAGCAGTACGACGATCTCCCGCAGTGTGTGCGGCATCGACTGGACGGGAGCCCACAGGCCGGCGGAGAACAGGCTCGGGAAGAACACCACCATGCCGATGCCGGTCGCGAGCCGTGCGGTCGGAGCGAGCGCCGAGATCAGCGCGCCGAGGGCCAGCGCGGCGGTGACCGTGAGCAGGAACGTCAGCGCGTAGGCGAAGGCCTGCTTCGGCAGCTGTACGTCGAATGCGAGCCGCCCGATTGTCAGGCAGAGCAGCGCCGACAGCACTCCTGCGGCGCCGTTCAGCCCCATCTGCGCGGTCAGCAGCGCGGACGGGCGGATCGGGGTCAAGGACATCCGGCGCAGGATGCCGCGTTCGCGGTAGCCGGTGATCACCGGCGGCATCGCCTGCAGACCGGTGACGATCAGCGCGACCAGGACCAGGGTCGGCACGTACACGTCGATGACCCGCATCCCGAGCCCGGCGTCGAACTTCCGGAAGCTCCGGATCGACCCGAGGATCACCAGCAGCAGCGGCGGGAAGCCGAGCGTCCAGAACAGGCTGCCGGCCTCCCGGCGGAACAGCCGCGCCTCCGCGCGCAGCACAGCGATTCCCGGCGAGGTACGGCGTACGGCCGCGGTCGTGCTCATTTGCTGGCTCCCGTGAGGTCGAGGAAGGCGTCGTCGAGGGTGGCGTCGGTGACGCGGAGCTGGTGGGCGGTGATGCGGTGCCGGGCGAGCAGCGACAGCAGCGCGGTCACGGTCTCGTCGGATCCGCCCAGGGTGATCCGGCCGTCCTTGTTCTCGACCGACGCGAGTGCCGGCAGCGCGGCCACGTCCGCGTCGTCGAGCGGCGCCGACGGGGTGAACGAGATGATCGTCGAACCCGCGGTCCGGCTGATCAGTCCCTGCGGAGTGTCGAGCGCAGTGATCCGGCCCTTGTCGATCAAGGCGATCCGGTCGCACAGGCGCTGCGCTTCCTCCATGAAGTGCGTGACCAGCAGGACGGTGACGCCACTGGCGCGGACATCCTCGACGATCTCCCACGTGTCCCGGCGGGCGCGCGGGTCGAGACCGGTGGTCAGCTCGTCCAGTACGACGACGCGCGGGTTGCCGATCAGCGCGAGCGCGATGAACAGTCGTTGCTTCTGGCCACCACTGAGGACACCGAACCGGGTGTTCAGCCGGCCCGTCAGCCCGAGTCGCTCGGCGAGTGGCCGCCAGTCGGCCGGGTTCGGGTACAGAGCGGCGTACAGCTCGAGGGCTTCGCGGACCGTGAGCTTGGCCTGCAGCTCGCTCTCCTGCAGTTGCGCGCCGAGCACCTGCGTGACGGCGGCATGATCGGCGACCGGGTCGAGCCCGGCGACCCGGACCCGCCCGCCGTCGGGGATCCGCAGACCCTCGACGCACTCGACCGTGGTGGTCTTACCGGCGCCGTTCGGCCCGAGGATCCCGAAGATCTCGCCCTCGTCGACACTGAACGACACGTCGTCGACAACGGTCCGCCCACCGTACGTCTTGCGCAGGTTGCCGACTTCGACGATCGGCCTCGTGGTGATCATGCATCGAGCTTCGCGGACGGCGTACGCCGCCCACATCGCCCGACGGGATAGTCCCGGCATCAGCCAATCGGCTGATGCCGGCTCCTACTTCGCGTAGAGCGCCTCGACGTCCGCGCCGTGGTTCTTCATCACCACGTGGCGGCGCAGGGAGAGTTTCAGCGACAGCTCGCCGGTCTCCTGGGTCCAGTCGATCGGGAGGATCGAGAACTTCTTGATCGCCTCGGCGTGCGAGACCGTGGCGTTCGCGTCGTCGATCGCCTTCTGCACCTCGGCGATCAGATCCGGGTCCTGGGTCAGGGCCGCCGGGTCGGTCGGCTTCCCGCGCTCGGTCGCCCAACCCACGATGGTCTCCGGGTCGATCGTGATCAGCGCGGCGATGAACGGCTTGCCGTCGCCGACGACCATGCACTGGCTGACCAGCGGATGCAGGCGGATCTGGTCCTCGAGCATCGTCGGCGCGACGTTCTTGCCACCGGCCGTCACCAGGATCTCCTTCTTCCGGCCGGTGATCTTGATGAACCCGTCGACGTCGAACTCGCCCAGGTCGCCGGTGTGGAACCAGCCGTCCGCGTCGATCGCGTTCGCGGTCGCCTCGTCGTTCTTCCAGTAGCCCTGCATCACCTGGCCGCCCTTGAAGAGCAGCTCACCGTCGTCCGCGACACCGACCGTCACACCAGGAAGCGGCCGGCCCACGGTGCCGATGCGGAGGTCGTCGGGCAGGTTGACCGACACCGCGGCGGTGGTCTCGGTCAGGCCGTAGCCCTCCAGGACCGGTACGCCGATCCCGCGGAAGAAATGACCGAGCTTGTCGCCGAGCGGGGCACCGCCCGAGACGGCGTACTGCACCTGGCCGCCGAGCACCGCCCGCAGTTTGCCGAAGACCAGGCGGTCGAACAGCAGGTGCTTGGCCTTCAGCCCGAACGACGCGCCGCCCTTGTCCTGCGCCTGCGAGTACGCGATCGCGGTCTCCGCGGCGGCGTCGAAGATCTTGCCCTTGCCGTCCGCGTGTGCCTTCTGGCTGGCCGAGTTGAACACCTTCTCGAACACCCGCGGCACGCTCAGGATGAACGTCGGCCGGAACGCGCCGAGGTCCTCGACCAGGTTCTTCACGTCGGCGCTGTGCCCGACCTTGACCCGCTTCATCACGCAGCCGACCTGGATGATCCGGGCGAACACGTGCGCGAGCGGCAGGAACAGCAACGTGCTCGCGCCGGTGGTGTCGAACAGGTCGTCGAGGATCTTCACCGCGGGACCGAGCTCGTCGAGGAAGTTCGAGTGGCTGATCTTGCAGCCCTTCGGGCGTCCCGTCGTACCGGAGGTGTAGATCAGGGTCGCGAGATCCGACGGCGTAACCGCGGAGCGGCGCTTGTCGAACTCGGCGTCGGTGACGTCCTGGCCGAGCGCGGTCAACTGGTCGACGGCGCCGGCCTCGATCTGCCAGACCTCCTGCAGCGCAGGCGCCTCGGCCCGTGAGGACTCGACGACCGCGGCGTGGGTCGCGTTCTCGACGATGGCGACGACCGCCTCGGAGTCGGTCAGGATCCACTGGATCTGCGAGGTCGAGGAGGTCTCGTAGATCGGCACGGTGACCGCGCCGATGCTCCAGATCGCGTAGTCGATCAGGGTCCACTCGTACCGCGTCGGGCTGAGCAGGGCGACCCGCTCACCCGGCTTCACACCGGCCGCGATCAGGCCCTTCGCGACGCCGATCACCTGCTGCGCGAACTCGGCCGCGGTGACATCTGTCCAGGTCGACCCCGTACGGCGGCTGAACACCGCGGTGTCAGGATGAGAGGACGCGTTCGCCCACACCGGATCGCTCAGGCTCCCGGTGGGCGGTTCTGTCACAGCAGGAACGGTGTACTCACGCATCCGCGTCTCCTCAGTCGGTCCCGAATTGTCGACTTCCGGCGCACGCTACAGTCACCTACCCACAAGTAGCCAGGTTTATGTGACCGAAGGAACTAGGTTCTGGGCATGCCATTGCTCGACATCAGTTGCGACGACCTGGTCGTTGCTGATCCAGCCTACGTCGCCGAGCGACTCGGTTCGGACACCCTGTGGCGTGAGTGGTGGCCGGACCTCACGCTGACGCCGTCCGAACGGCGCGGTCGCGAGGGGGTCCGGTGGACCGTCACCGGCGCCGCGGTCGGTACGGCGGAGTGGTGGCTGGAGGCGGTCCGGGACGGGGTCGTCGTGCACTGGTACCTCCGGGCCGACCCCGCGAAACCGGTCCGCGGCCGCGCCGTCGAGCGCTTGAAGGAGCGGTACGTCGCGGCGTACCGGAAGCGGCTGTGGGCGTTCAAGGACGACGTCGAAGCGGGCCGGGCGGCGGGCGAACGCCGTACCGGATCCGATCCCGCGATAGTCTCCGGGGAGGACACGGATCCATCGGGGGGTCCGGCCGTCCCGCAGACCCCGGGCAAAGCGAAGAGGTGAATCGATGGCGGAACAGACCACCTCGACCATCCAGGTGAACGCCACACCCAAAGAGATCATGGCGGTGATCGCGGACTTCGCGGCGTACCCGGAATGGGCCGACTCGATGCGGGAGACCGAGGTGCTGTCCACCGACGAGGCCGGCCGGCCGAACAAGGTGCGGTTCAAGGTGGACGCCGGCGCGATCTCCGACGAGTACACGCTGGCCTACGTCTGGTCCCGCAACGAGGTGACCTGGACGCTGGTCGAGGCGAAGATGGTGAAGGGGATGGACGGCGCGTACGTCCTGAAGGATCTGGGAGCTGAGGGGACCGAGGTGACGTACCGGCTGGCTGTGGATGTGGCGATCCCGATGATCGGCATGCTCAAGCGGAAGGCCGAGAAGGTCATCATCGACACGGCTCTCAAGGGCCTCAAGACGCGCGTCGAGTCCTGATCCAGTGACTCGGGTACTGCTCTACACAGGTAAGGGCGGCGTAGGCAAGACGACCTCCGCTGCCGGGACGGCCACGCTCGCGGCGCTCCGCGGGCTGCGGACGCTGGTGCTGTCGACGGACGCCGCGCACTCGCTGTCGGACGCGTTCGACTCCGAGGTCGGGCCGGAGCCGACCGAGATCGACGACCTGCTGTTCGTCCAGCAGATCGACGTACAGCGCAAGTTCGAACAGTCCTGGGGCGACATCCAGAACTACCTGCGGTCGGTGCTGCACATGGTCGGCGTCGACCCGATCGAGGCCGAGGAGCTGACCGTGCTGCCCGGCGCCGCGGAGGTGCTCGCGCTGCTCGAGGTGCGCGACCACGTCCGGTCCGGTCGCTGGGACGTGATCGTCGTCGACTGCGCCCCGACCGCGGAGACCCTCCGGCTGCTCGGGCTGCCCGAGGCGCTGAACTGGTACCTGGACCGGATCTTCAACGCCGAGCGCAAGATGATGCGGACGTTCCGGCCCTTCATCAACCGAGGCGTCAGTCTGAACCGTGGGTCAAGCATCCCGATGCCGGACGACACTGTCTTCGACGCGCTGCGGCGACTGCAAGCCGACCTGTCCGACATCCGCACGCTGCTGGCCGGCCCGGACGCCTCGGTGCGGCTGGTGCTGACGCCGGAGGCGGTCGTGGTCGCGGAGGCCCGGCGGTCGCTGACCCGGTTGTCGCTGTACGGGTACCGCGTGGACGGCGTCGTGGCGAACCGGGTGTTCCCGGCGGCCGGGGCCGACACATGGCGCCGGCAATGGGTCGCCGCGCAGCGGGGCATCCTCGAGGAGGTCGCGGACTCGTTCCGGCCGCTGCCGATCTGGGAGTCGCCGTACCGCGTCTGTGAGCCGGTCGGCGTCGAGGAACTGGCCGCGTTCGCGGTGGAGATGTACGGCGGGGACGACCCGTTCGCGCGCGCCACCGACGACACGTCCCTGTGGGTGGATCGGCACATCGACACCGACGGGCGGACGTACACGCTGACGATGCCGTTGCCGTTGGCATCCGCCGACGAGCTCGAGCTCGCGCGGCACGGGGACGAGCTGATCATCACCGTCGGGTCGTACCGGCGCGTGCTGCCGCTGCCGGCCGCCCTGGCGCGCGGCGTGGTCGCGGGTGCGCGGCTGGACGACGGACGGTTGCAGGTGCGGTTCTCGCCGCGAGAGGCTACGCGACCGGTTGCACCCTCGTCGGATGTGCCAAGCGGGTCCGGTCCGTTGGAGTCGGCGCAGGGGCTGGCCCAGGGCCTGACGGCGGAGTACCACGAGGCGCTGACCCGCCGCGAGGCGGCCCGGTGAGTAAGGATTCAGTCGGCTCGGTCGCTGAAGAGGCCGCGAAGCTGTTCGCCGTACTGCAGAACGCTGCTCATGACGCGCCGCCTGCGGACGAGACTGCTGAGCATGAGCACAAGCTGGGGCCCGACTGTGTCTGGTGCCCGGTCTGCCAGCTGATCCACCGGGTGCGGAACACCAGCCCGGAGACGATCGAGCAGCTGTCGACCGCGGCCGCGCACGTGCTCGGCTCACTCAGATCTCTGCTTGAGGCCGCCGCGGACGCGGCCCGGCAGACGCGGGAGGACGCAGCGTCGCGGTCCTCGCCACCGGAGGACGAACCGGCCCAAGAATCGACCCGGTCCCGGGTGGACCGGATCGACGTGAGTGAGGACCCCGAACCATGGGACTGACGATCGGCATCGACGTCGGCGGTACGAAGATCGCGGCCGGTGTGGTCGACGAGAGCGGCACGATCATCGCGCGCACGCAGCGCGACACCCCGGCGGACTCGGTCGACGCCACCGCCGCGGCGATCTGCGACGCGGCGGCCGAGCTGATCGCGAACCACGACGTGGAAGCGGTCGGGATCGGCGCCGCCGGGTTCGTCTCCTCGGACCGGTCGACGGTGCTGTTCGCGCCGAACCTGGCCTGGCGGGACGAGCCGCTCGGCGCGCGCGTCGCGGAGCAGCTGAAGATCCCGGTCGTGGTCGAGAACGACGCGAACGCGGCCGCCTGGGGCGAGTTCGCGTTCGGCGCGGCCAAGGACGTCGACCACATGCTCTGCATCACGGTCGGCACCGGGATCGGCGGCGGTGTGGTGATCGACGGCGAGCTGCTGCGCGGCGCCTATGGCGTGGCGGCCGAGCTCGGCCACATGCGCGTCGTACCCGGTGGGCATCGGTGTGGATGCGGGGCGCGGGGCTGCCTGGAGCAGTACGCGTCCGGGCGGGCACTGGTGCGCGAGGGCAGGGCGCAGGCCGAGTCTGGGTCGCTCGCGGCGGCGCAGATGCTGAGCGTGTGCGGGATCACCGACCCCGAGGAGCTGACCGGGCCGATGATCACCGAGGCGGCGATGAAGGGCGACCCGTGCGCCGTCGAGCTGCTCGAGGACCTCGGGCGCTGGCTCGGCGAGGGACTGGCCAGTCTCGCGACCATGTTCGACCCCACGCTGATCGTGATCGGCGGCGGTGTCAGCGCGGCCAAGGACCTGCTGATGAAGTCCGCGCTGCAGGCGTTCGAGAAGAACCTCCCGGCCCGGTCGAACCGGCCGCACGCGACGTTCAGCCTCGCGGAGCTGGGCAACGACGCCGGCCTGATCGGCGCCGCCGACCTGGCCCGCCGCCCTGCGGTGAGGTCGAGCTGAGGCGTAGCGTCCGAAGAACTGTGGCCGACAGCCCTCGATTCTTCGGACCTCACGGGTGGGCGCGGACGACCTGGGATACTGGAGGCAGTTCGGCGGGGGTCGGGGGAACCGCGAGGAAGGGCGTGCTGTGGC
The DNA here is from genome assembly GCF_053607525.1 of Kribbella sp. NPDC055110. Classification (NCBI taxonomy): domain Bacteria; kingdom Bacillati; phylum Actinomycetota; class Actinomycetes; order Propionibacteriales; family Kribbellaceae; genus Kribbella; species Kribbella sp. NPDC055110. The sequence continues at coordinate 32,851 of NZ_JBSGTS010000011.1, read as the reverse complement.
TCTGACGCAGGCTTTGACGATCGGGATCGACATCGGCGGGACGAAGGTGGCCGCCGGGGTCGTCGACCCCGAGGGCAACATCCTGGACCGGTTGCGCCGGGACACGCCGACCAAGGACCCCAAGGAGACCGAGGACGCGATCGCGGAGATCGTCCACGACCTGGAGTCGCGGCACGACGTGATCGCGGTCGGCATCGGCGCCGCCGGGTTCGTCGACGGCACCCGGTCGTCGGTGCTGTTCGCGCCGCACCTCGCCTGGCGGCACGAGCCGCTGCGGGACGCGGTCGAGCGCCGGCTCGGCCTGCCGGTCGTGGTCGAGAACGACGCGAACGCGGCCGCCTGGTCCGAGTGGCGGTTCGGCGGCGGGCAGGGCGAGAGCCACCTGGTGTGCGTCACGCTCGGCACCGGCATCGGCGGCGCGATCCTGAACGACGGCGCGTTGCAGCGCGGGAAGTTCGGCATCGCGGGCGAGTTCGGGCACATGCAGGTCGTGCCGGGCGGTCACCGCTGCGAGTGCGGGAACCGGGGCTGCTGGGAGCAGTACGCGTCCGGCAACGCGCTCACCCGGGAGGCGCGGGAGCTGGCGCTGTCCGGTTCGCCGGTCGCACACAACCTGCTGCGGGCGGCCGAGGGCGATCCGCGCAACATCAACGGCCCGATGGTGACCGAGCTGGCCAAGGACGGCGACCCGGTCGCGGTCGAGCTGCTCGAGGACGTCGGCCGCTGGCTCGGCATCGGCCTCGCGAACCTGGCCGCCGCACTCGACCCCGGCACGTTCGTGATCGGCGGCGGCGTGTCCGACGCGGGCGAGCTGCTGCTGGCGCCGGCACGGGAGGCGTTCAAGCGGACGCTGACCGGTCGCGGGTTCCGCCCGGAGGCACGGATCGTCCGCGCGGTGCTCGGGCCGGAGGCAGGCCTCGTCGGCGCGGCCGACCTGGCGCGTGAAGAGGCGACGTGGTTGCGGCGGGTCCGGGTGAAGACCACGGCCGTGACCGCGAAGACGGCCGCGGCGCGTGGACGGTCGACCCGCCTCGAGCGCGCGGCCCGGAAATCCGCGGGACGACGTACCGGAATGCGCGCCGCGCCCGCCGACACCGAGCTCCACCCAGCCGACCTGAACGGCGACCCCGACGCATGACCGGCGGCGCCACCGGGGGCGACTCGAACCTGGGTCCGTCCGGTGGCAGGGCGATGCTGCGGGTGCTGTCCTACAACGTGCACCGGTGGGGTGATGACCGTACGGCGCTCGCCCGGGTCGTGAAGGCGTGCGCGCCGGACGTGATGCTCGTGCAGGAGGCCCCGACCTGGTTCGGGACGCGTCGTAAGCGCCGGGCGATGGCCGCGACCTTCGGCATGCGGTACGTCGCGGCGTCCGCCCGGAACGCGATCCTGGTTGCCGACGGCATCCAACTGACCGGGATCCGTCGCCGGCGCATCTGGCGCCCGTTCGTCCGCCGCCGCCTGAACTTCATCGCCACCCAACTCCCCGGCGGCGCGGTCGGCGGCGTACTGTCCCTCGGCCCCACCCGCCTAGCCGTAGTCGTCTGCCACCTGGGCCTCCACCCTCGCGGCCGAGTCCACGAGATAGCCCAGGTCCTCACGCTGTGCCGCGCGTTCGGTACGCCGTACCTCCTGGCCGGAGACGTCAACGAACAACCCGACGGCCCGATCTGGAAACAACTGGCCGAGGAAGGGCTCGTCGACCTCGACGGCGGGCCGACTTTCAACTCGACCACACCCCACAAACGCATCGACGCCGCCGTACTCTCCCCCCAACTCACCGGCCACCTCCGCCACCTCCCCGCCACCCACGAGGACCTCGCCGCCGCCTCCGACCACCTGCCGCTACTGGTGGAGCTCACAACCTGACACAGGCTCCGGCGACACCAACTGGTGACCGGCGACAAGGTATTGCAGCCAACCACTCGCTGTCTCTGATCTCCGCCACGCCCCGAACCCCCGCCGGGGTGCGGGGCGTGATGTGCAAGCTCGACAGGATGTGTCGGGTGGTGGGGTAGTGCACCTAAGCGTGAACGCGCCCGCGCATACACCGTCTCACCGGTGCACTACCTGTCGAGCGTGCACATCACCCCGCCACGAGCAGCCGTCCCGCACCAACCCGACCACCCAGCCGGCCACCCGATGCTGCAGCCCATGCCAGCCAGATGCCGGCCCGATGCCGGCCCGTCGGTGGGTCACCACTGGCGGGTTATGTCACCGCTGGCCTGCTGCTGCTTCCCGCGAGCCGTGACATAACCCGCCAGCTGGCACCACAACACCCACCCACCCAGCCGTCCGACAGGAGAACGGATATCCCCTGGTGTTGTGGGTTCTCCCCTCTAGCACCAACAGAGAAGCCACAACACCGTCGGATATCCCCTCGTGTGCGAGGGCCCGCCGCCCCGAGATGGTGTTCCCGGTCTCGGCGGGGCGGGGCTTAGGGGCGGAACTCGAGCAACGGGTCAGTGACCACGTCGCGCCAGCGGTCGCGGTGGGCGTGGGCGTGCAGGCGGTAGTAGATCGTCTCCCGGCGCTCGGGCCCGGTGTTGCCGCCGATGTTGTGGCCGAGCAGGTAATGCGCGAACAGTACGCTCCCGGCCGGCCCGGTGGCCTGGAGTTGCTCGCCGAGCTCGATCTTCGGGTACGGCGCCCCGCTCGTGTCCTCGGCCAGCTCGGCAAGGGCGTCGGCACCCCGCTCAGCCAGGTACTCCCCGAACCGCAGATGCGTCCCCGGCCAGACATGCAGGTTGCCGTTGTACAGCTCTTCCTGGTCAGTCAGCCAGACCCCGGCGAGCATCGAGAACGTGTACGGCGTGCCGTCCGGACCGAGCGGGCTCACCCCGTCGACGTGCGGTGCCCCCGGCCGGTGCGACCACGGCGGAATCGTCGTCGCGATCTGCGCGAAGTCGGGCTCGTCGACGCCGAGCTCCGGCCGGATGAGCTCGGCCGCCAGTTCGGCGACAGTGTCCCGGTAGAAATCGAGCAGCGGATGTGGCCCGTCCTCGAACCTGGGCCAGACGAAGTGGTGTCCCACGTGAGCAGGCTCGGGCGGCTCCTTCTCCAACGCCGCTGCGACCAACTCCCGCCCCGTCGCGACCTGCTCGTCGGTGAGTACGCCGGGCACGACGACGTACCCCTCGGTCCGGAAGTGCGTCAGCTGTGCGTCGGTGATCCGCATGCCGCCAGTCCAGCAGCGGCGCCGGGACGCGGCAAACGAATTAGCCGGTTCTGCGCCACTCACTAACCTTCGTTTGCAACCGATGTGTGGCCGCAGCCGAGCGTAAGGCGGGTGGGTTGGTGAGTGCGGGAGGTCCGCTAGTTCTTCTTGCGGCTGAGGAAGGCGAGCATGGCTTCTTGGGCGGTGGGGGAGCCGAAGAGGGAGGCGGAGAGTTCGGCGAGGTCTTTGCCGCGGGCATCGATGTCTGCGAGGAGTTCGCGGTTGAGGAGCTTCTTCGTCTCGCGCAGGCCCTGGGGGACGCCCTTCAACAGCGAGGTGAGCACCGTGCTGACCGCATCCTCCAGATCGGCATCCGGGACCGTCAGCGTGAGCAGGCCGAGCCGCGCAGCTTCGAGGGCGTCGAAGGAGTTGCCGGTCAGGAACGTGTACGCCGCCGCGCGGTCCGTCAGCCGGGGGAGGACCGTCAGCGAGATCGTCGCCGCCGCGAGCCCCAGCCGGACCTCGGTCAGCGCGAACGTCGCGCTCTCCCCGGCGACGCTGAGGTCGGCCGCCGCCACGATCCCGATACCACCCGCCCGTACCGGCCCGGCGACCCGTGCGACGACCGGCTTCGGGTTCGCCACGATCGCCCGCTGGACGTCGACCATCCGCTGCGCGCCGACGCCCATCCCGACGGTCGTCGCCTCGGACAGGTCGGCCCCCGAACAGAACACGTCCAGCGCCGACCGCACCACGATCACCCGCACCGCGTCATCCGCACCCGCCGTCTCCAGCTGCGCGAGCAGTTCCCCGGTCAGCTGCTGCGACAGCGCGTTCTTGTTGTGCGGTGAGTTCAGCGTGATCGTCGCCACGCCGTCGGCCACATCCAGCTGCACGAGTTCCGTCATGTGGACATCAAACACCCAACGGCGGCCCGTCCGCTGTGGGCCGGATTACGTCACGGGCCCGACGGTGCCGAGGTGGGGTTGAGGGGGTCGGCGTGGCGGTGGGTGATCCTCCACGCGCCGTCCTCGGCACGAAACACCATCGTCGTCCGCAGCAGGTGCGGCACCGGATCCGGCTGGGTGAGGTGCTGGACGATGCCGCGCTCGATGGCGACCGTGTACGCCGTGTCGGCGCCGACGTGCTTGACCAAGTACTCGAACTCGATCTTCGCGCCGCTGTCACGGAACTGTGCGGACGCCCATTCGTACCGCGGCCCGATCTCCGACCACCCGACCTCCTGGCCGCCGAACCCGCCGAAGATCGAGGTCTGTTCGCTGTGCGACACCAACGGCAACCACAACGACGCATCACCGTTCACGAACGCGGTATTGGCCTCCTCGAAGCGTCGCAGAAACGATTCGAAGTCGCCGGTCATGGGGCCTCCCGTCCTGGACTGAGGAGCGGAGGGAGCGAAGCGACCGGAGCGACGAGGGAAGGCCGGGAGTTACAGCCCCATGACCCGCCGCGCCGGAGGCGTGGCATCAGTACAGTCATAGGTCCAGCCTGTACGCCGGAAGGGTCACTTGGCGTCGGCGTACGACGGGGAGAGTTCGCGGGCGAGGTGTTCGATGAAGAGGCCGACGTCTGTGACGATGCCGCGGGCCTGGGACGAGCCGCGGTCTGCGAGCTTCGTCACCGTTGCCGGGTTGATGTCCACGCAGGTCAGCGGGATCGACGCCGGCAGGATGTTGCCGGTGGCAACCGAGTGCAGCATGGTCGCGGCCATCAGGCAGTACCCGACGCCGTCCAGTTCGGCCCGCATCGCCCGCTGGCCCTCGAGTACGTCGGTGTAGACGTCCGGCAGCGGCCCGTCGTCGCGCACCGAACCGACCAGCACGAACGACTTGCCCTGCCGGACCAGCGCATGCATCACGCCCGACGTCAGCACGCCCTGCTCGACCGCGGCCGCGATCGACCCGGCCTTGCGGATCGTGTTGATCGCGCGGATGTGGTGCTCGTGCCCGTGCTCGACACCTCGCCCGCGGGCGAGATCGACGCCGAGGGACGTCCCGTACAGCGACGACTCGATGTCGTGCGTCGCGAGCGCATTGCCGGCGAACAGTACGTCGACGTACCCGGCCTCGACGATCGCGACCATCGCGGGCGCGGCGCCGGTGTGCACGATGCCGGGCCCGCCGACCCAGAGCACCTTCTGCCCGTTCGCCTTCGCCTCGCGCATCCCGTCCGCGACCTGCTTGACCAGCACCCGCTGCGGCTTCTCCGACGACACGTCCGACTCCATGAAGCCGAACCCCTCCTCGGTGTTCACCGCGATCGGGGGAGTGACCCGCACCCCCTGCGCGCTGGTGATGATCCGCATCCCGGCGCGTACGTCGGACATCGGAATGGTCCGCACCGTCTCACCTTCGACGAGCAGACCGCAGTCCATCTCCGGGTTCTGCACCAGGACCCAGTGGCCGCCGAGCCGGACACTCGTCGGCAGGTTCGTGGTCGAGTAGAACCCGTCCGGGAACACCCCGTCCTGGGTCACCTCGGTGATCTCCGGCGTACCGGGGTCGACCAGGTTCGCGCCCTTGGTCTGGATCCGCATCAGCAGCCGCTGCAGCGATTCCTCGTCGTCCGCGCCGACCGTCATCCGGACCGTCGACGGGTCGTCCTTGTCGTAGCCGAGGTCGAACTTGTCCAGCGTGTACTCGCCGCCGTACCCGCGAATGTCGTCGAGGACCCGGGACAGCAGCCCGGAGTCCATCAGGTGGCCGGTGATCTCGACCGTCTCGGTGACCTGCACGGGTAGCCTCCCTCGGAAGTCGTCGGATTGTCCGACGATCCGCACTCTAACTCAGACGACCGCCCCGTCGTCGCCGCCGTCGCCCGGAGGGAGGCGGTCCTTCATCCGGAAGACCAGAGTGAGGAAGCCGCCGATGAATCCGGTCACCGCGATCGTGGTGATCCGGCCGGTGCCGAAGTCGAGCAGCGCGGCCAGGATCAGCAGCAGCGGGCCGCCGAGCAGGCCGAGCCAGGCGAGCCGGCTGACCCAGTCGAGCCGCGGGCCGCGCGGAGGCTCCGGCGGGACGTAATGGTCGTGCGGGTCGTCGGCCTTCTTGGCCGGCGGCTCCGGGTCCTCGGTCTTCTTCTCCTCGACGGTGAGCCCGGCCGGTACGTCGATCAGCGGCTCGTACTTCTCGTCGACGTCCTCGCTGGCCGGCCAACGCGCGACCGTTTCCTCGACGCTGTCGTGCCCCGGTGCGGACGGCTGGTTGAACTGTTCGACCAGCGACTGCCACTCGGCGTCCTCGGTACTGCGGTCGATCACCGGACGGGCCCGCTCGACTGCCTCGGCGTCGACGAAGATCTCGTCGTACCCGACCGGGATCCGGACCGGTTCCTCGGCCTCTTCCGGCGTCCGGGCCTCGCTCTGGTTCTCGCAATACGCCGCGATACCGGCCGCCTTGAGCGCGTCGAGGACCGGCTCGGCGACAAGCGGGTCGATGCCCCCGAGCGACGTGTACGACGTCGCGGTCAGTCCGTTGTCACGCATCGCTGTTCTCACTCGCGGGCTCACTCTGGGGCTCGCTCAGCCGGCTGATGAAGGCTGTCGAGTCCGCGAAGATCCGCGGGGCGTCGTTGTCCAGGGTTGCCACGTGATAGCTGTTCTCGAGCAGGGTCTCGGTCACGTCGCGGGACGAGATCGAGGACAGCACCGTCCGTCCCGAGCTCGGCTCCACCACATGATCGACAGTACTGCGGAACAGCAGGACCGGCTGCGTGATCTTCGCCAGATCGTCCCGGGTGAGCTTCCACAGCTGCGACAGCGACTGCAGTGCCCGCAGCGGCATCCGGTCGTACGCGCCTTCCTCGACGCCGGGCTTCTTGATGTCGTTCGAGATGCCCGGGAAGGACGGCACCAGCTTGGACAGCACCGGCAGCAGCACCAGCCGCTTGTCGTCGGTGCGCACCGACGGGTTGATCAGGACCAGACCGGATACGTCCGCACCGTGCTCCTCGGCCAGCCGCAGTACGAGGCAACCGCCCATCGACAGCCCGACCAGGAACACCCGGTCGTGCTCTTTGCGCAGCCGCTCGAGCTCGTTGTCGAGTACGGCGTACCAGTCCGGCCAGCCGGTCTTGTTCATCTCCTGCCAGCTGGTCCCGTGACCGGGCAGCCGCGGCACCGCGACGCCGTACCCCTCGGCAGCCAGGTGCTCACCGAACGGCCGCATCGACTTCGGCGAGCCGGTGAATCCGTGGCTCAGCAGTACGCCGACGGCGGCGTTCTCCCCGGTGCCGGGACTGCGAAACTCCTCCGCGTGGGCTTGCACTGGCACGCTCGACTCCTCGCCGTTCACTGTCCTCACAGACGCACCGAATAGGCGCGTGACAATCGTCGCATCTGGGCTGCCTCCAGTCTGCATTCAGGTGACAACACGGTGAGCAACACCCGCATTCCTGGCGGTGACATTGCCTGAGGGGGAAGCTGGAACGTAGTCTCCGCACCGGAAGGGTGGCGCGCCGGAGCTGTCGCGTGACCGCCACCGGTGTGCACTGGTGCCGGAGTGGGTACGGGCCGACCATGGTAGGTGGGTTCTGGTGAGTGCTGTCGGGTGAGTGTGTCGGCGAATGGCGGAGGTCGAGGCGGATGCTGTACCTGTTCCTCAGACGGTTCTTGGTCGCACCACTGGTCAGGCTGCTCTTCCGGCCCAAGGTGACCGGCGCGGAGCACGTGCCGACCGACGGTCCGGCGCTGCTGGTCAGCAACCACCTGGCGTTCTGTGACTCGATCTTCCTGCCGGTCTCGATTCCGCGGCAGATCGTCTTCCCGGCCAAGTCGGAGTACTTCACCGGCCCCGGTCTGAAGGGGAAGCTGGTCGCCACGTTCTTCCGGTCCGTGGGCCAGATCCCGATCGACCGCTCCGGCGGGCGCGCCTCGCTGGCCGCGCTGAACACCGGCCTGGGGATCCTCGAAAAGGGCGGCCTGTTCGGGATCTACCCCGAAGGCACCCGCTCGCCCGACGGCCGGCTGTACAAGGGCAAGACCGGCGTCGCCCGGATGGCGATCGTGGCCGGCGTCCCGGTGATCCCGGTCGCGATGATCGACACCGAGAAGCTGCAGCCGCCGGGCCAGATCTGGCCGAAGTGGTTCTACCGCGAGAAGGGCCGCCTGCTGCCGCGCCTCGTACGCCCGGGTGTCGCGTTCGGCACGCCGCTCGACTTCTCGCGCTACGAGGGCATGGAGCGCGACCGCTTCGTGCTGCGCTCGGTCACCGACGAGATCATGTACGCCCTGATGGACCTGTCCGGTCAGGAGTACGTCGACATGTACGCCGACAAGGCCAAGGAACTGCTCAAGGCCGGCGAGTCGATCGACGCGCACGTCCGCCTCGGCGACACCAAAGCCAGCTGACCGCTTTCCGGCCGCCGTACGACGAGGATGACGGTCATGGACAACGACCTGAACGTGCTCGGTGAGCCGCTCGAGGAATGCGGCACCGACCCGGTGACCGGGTTCTACCGCGACGGCTGCTGCACGAGCGGGCCCGAGGACCTCGGCAACCACACCGTCTGCGCGGTGATGACGTCGGAGTTCCTCGCCCACCAGGCCTCGATCGGCAACGACCTGATCACCCCGCGCCCCGAGTGGCAGTTCCCGGGCCTGAACCCGGGCGACCGCTGGTGCGTCGTAGCAGCCCGCTGGCTCCAGTCGTACCACGCCGGCGCCCCGGCACCCGTCGTACTCGCATCGACCCACGTCCGCGCCCTCGACACCATCCCCCTGACCGCCCTCCGGACGCACGCCGTCGACGTACCCCAGGACCCCCGCTCTCTCACCTAACCCGCCCCCCGCCAGCGTGCTAGGAGGTTTTTGCTGGGATAGCGCCAGAATCCCTCCTAGTGGGTGTTGAAAAGCCTCCATTGAGCGAGCAGGTGGGGGAGCAGGGAGTGGGAGTGCCGGTCCAGCCGCGGAGGGCGAGCGCCGCGCCGACCTGGCCCGCGGTGCCGCAGGGATCGGTGACCAGCTGATAGCCGAAGCGCAGAGTGGTCTTGCCCTGCAATGCCGCTGCGTTGTCCCGGCGCATGTCTCGCCAGGTGGAGATAGCATCGGCATGCCCGGCGCGACCGTCCAGCTCGATGATCAGCTCGTACGGGACGTACTCGACGTCGCGGTATTCCACCGGCAAGTCGCTGGTCGAGCTGCTCATCGCGCGGACCTGTCGAGTGCCGGTAGGCAGACCATGAGCACGTTCGACCCGGGTCAGATACACCTGCTCGAGGAACGATTGCACGCCGCACGCGGCATCCGACAGGACCGGTATCAGCAGCTTGCGTCCGCGGAGTCGTGGTAGCCGGTTCAGTTCGCCCAGCAACCGGTCAGGTGTTGTCCGGCGCTGACGGCACGCGTCGAGGACGATTGCGGCCCGCCGATCCGGGTCGAGCCTCCGGGCCGCTGCGGTCAGCACAGCGATCTCCAGGCGTACGACGTACGGCTCGCGTCCCCGCACCAGCCACGAGGAGAGGTCTTGATGGCGAGTGAGCCGGATGCCGGACCGGCGCTCGATCCGACGGTTCTGCGGTACGGCGAGGTGGACCGGCGAGTCCTGCCAGTCGCCGCTCAGCCCGTGCCAGCGCAACGCGGTATCAGCGGTCAACGCGGCGTCGGGACCGCACGCCAGCCAGGCGGCCCATACGCGCGCCGACCACGGCAACGGGCCGGTGAAGTCGGCGTACACACCTTGGTGGACCCGCTGGATCTGCCGGTTCCGGCACCGCCGCGCCAGCGTGTTGTCGTCGATCCCGTGCGCCACCGCCTGGGCGCGAGTGAACATGCCCTGCTGCCGGCCGCGCAGCTCGACGAATCGCCGGATCCGCTCATCGTCTGCCGCCATCTCTGATTGCCGAAGTCCCTCCACGCCTACAACATGCCGTCGATCACCCGCCTCGATCGCGACGAGTTCGCTGCTGTGGACAACTTGCTGCCGGATCCTGGCGGGTTTTCACCCGCTGAGGGGGCGTTTCTCTCCTAGGAGAGTTTTGGCGACGGGCGAGGGGCGGGGGCGGCGGGTGGGGGCAGGAGGTGGTGGTGGGGGAGGTGGTGAGACGTGTGGGGTGGGGTGCGAGGGGGTCAACTAGGCTGAGGGCATGCAATTTGCGACGTTGACGGCGGGGCAGGTTCCCGGGGTTCCTACGCTGGACGAACTGCGGGCGCTGAAGCCGCTGCAGCAGCCGGAGTGGCCGGATCAGGGTGTGCTGGAGCAGGTGATCGGTGAGCTCCGGAGGCTGCCGCCGCTGGTGTTCGCCGGTGAGTGCGACGACCTGACCACGAAGATCGGTGCGGTCGCCCGCGGTGAGGCGTTCATCCTCCAGGGCGGCGACTGCGCGGAGACGTTCGCGGGCGTGACCGCGGAGAACATCCGGGCCAAGCTGCGGGTGCTCCTGCAGATGTCCGTCGTACTGCAGTACGCCGCCAGCGTGCCGGTCGTGAAGATCGGCCGGATCGCGGGGCAGTACGCCAAGCCGCGCTCGTCCGGCGAGGAGACCCGCGAGGGCGTGACGCTGCCGTCGTACCGCGGAGACGCCGTGAACGGTTTCGACTTCACCCCCGAGTCGCGGATCCCGGACCCGCAGCGCCTGCGCGGCGTCTACAACGCGGCGGCTGCGACGCTGAACCTGACGCGTGCGTTCACGACGGGTGGGTACGCCGACCTGCACCAGGTGCACGCCTGGAACACGGACTTCGTGAAATCGTCGCCGGTCGGGGTTCGCTACGAGCAGCTGGCGTCCGAGATCGAGCGCGCGCTCGCGTTCATGCGGGCCTGCGGCGCGACCTCGGACGAGTTCCGGACCGTCGACTTCTACGCGTCGCACGAGGCGCTCATCCTCGAGTACGAACACGCGCTGACCCGGATCGACTCGCGGACCGAGCAGCCGTACGACGTGTCCGGCCACCTGCTCTGGGTGGGGGAGCGGACCCGGCAGCTGGACGGCGCGCACGTCGAGTTCCTCGCCTCGCTGTCGAACCCGCTCGGCGTGAAGATCGGCCCGACCACGACGCCGGAGTACATCCGGGCCCTGATCGACAAGCTGAACCCGAAGGGCATCGAGGGCCGGCTCACGTTCATCACCCGGATGGGCGCGGGCAAGATCCGTTCGGCGTTGCCGCCGTTGCTGGAGGCGGTCCGCGATCACGGCTCGCCGATCGCGTGGGTCAGCGACCCGATGCACGGCAACACGTACGAGACGCCGAACGGGTACAAGACCCGCAACTTCGACGACGTGATGGACGAGGTGCAGGGTTTCTTCGACGCCCACGAGCAGGTCGGGACCTGGCCGGGCGGCGTCCACATGGAGCTCACCGGCGACGACGTCACCGAGTGCCTCGGCGGCGGTGAGGAACTGGTCGCGGAGGACCTCGTGAACCGGTACGAGACGGCCTGCGACCCGCGGCTGAACCGGCACCAGTCGCTCGAGCTCGCGTTCCTGGTCGCCGAGCGGCTGCGAGGCGCGAAGGCATGATCGACCTTCGCTCGGACACCGTCACCCGTCCGTCCGCCGACATGCTGGCCGCGATGACGTCGGCCCCGCTCGGCGACGACGTGTACGGCGAGGACCCGACGGTCAACGCCCTGGAGGAGCGGGTCGCCGGCCTGCTCGGGCACGAGGCAGGCCTCTTCACCGTCACGGGTTCGCTCGCGAACGTGCTCGGCGTACGGGCGCTGGTCCCGCGCGGCGGCGAGGTGCTGTGCGAAGCGAGCGCCCACATCGTCCGCGCCGAGCTCGGCGCCCACGCGGCGGCGAGCGGCGTCACGACGCGGACGTGGAGCGCGCCGTCCGGGCAGATCGACCTCGAGCAGATCCGCGCGCTGATCGCGCCCGACCTCGGCCCGTACTTCGTCGTCACGTCGGCCGTCTCGGTCGAGAACACGCACAACTTCGGCGGCGGGTCGATCCAGCATTCGTACGACGTACTCGCCGACGAACTCTCGGCGCGCGGGCTGCCGCTGCACCTCGACGGCGCCCGGCTGTGGAACGCTGCGGTCGCCACCGGGCGGAGTATGTCTTCGTTCGCGTCACGGGCGGCCGCGGCGAGCGTCTGCCTGTCCAAGGGGCTCGGCGCACCCGTCGGCTCGGTGCTGGTCGGGTCGACCGAGCTGATCCGTGAGGCGCGAGTCTGGCGGAAGCGCCTCGGAGCCGGCTGGCGGCAAGCCGGCGTACTGGCCGCGGCCGGTCTGTACGCCGTTGAGCACAACGTCGAGCGACTGGCCGAGGACCACGCGAACGCCCGGGCGATTGCTTCGTTGCTCGCGGACGCGGCGCCTGGTTCGGTGAAGCCCGACCAGGTCGAGACGAACATCGTCGTCGCGGACCTCGCCGGCACCGGTCACACGGTGCCCGACGTGGTGGCCGGCGCTCGCGACGCCGGCGTACTGGTCGGTGGTGTCGGGGCGACCCAGCTGCGGGTCGTCACGCATCTCGACGCGTCGGCGGCCGACTGCCGTCGGGCCGCGGAAATCCTCGCGCGGCTGATCAGCTAGGGTTCAGCTGTCGGGGTCGCAGCGTTCGGGGAGAGCCGTGCGAGAGATCGTCGTGTTCAGCGGAAGTGCCCACATCGAGTTGGCGGAGCAGATCTGCAAGGATCTCGGCGTACCGCTTTCTCCGGTGGAGATCCATCGTTTCAGCAACGACTGCCTACAGGTCCAACTGCAGGCGAACTGCCGGCAACGAGACGTGTACATCGTGCAACCGTTGGTGCCGCCCACGCAGGATCACCTGATGGAGCTGCTGCTGATGATCGACGCCGCCCGCGGCGCGTCGGCCCAGCAGATCACCGCGGTCATCCCGCACTACGCGTACGCACGGTCCGACAAGAAGGACGCCTCCCGGATCTCGATCGGCGGCCGGCTCGTCGCCGACATGCTGACCACGGCCGGAGCCAACCGGGTGCTGACGATGGCGCTGCACGCGCCCCAGGTCCACGGCTTCTTCTCGGTCCCGGTCGACCACCTGACCGCGATCGGCATCCTCGCCGACCACTTCCGCGGCCGCGACCTGTCCGACACCGTCGTGGTCAGCCCTGACCTCGGCAACGCGAAGACCGCGACCCAGTTCGCCCGGCTGCTAGGCCTCCCGGTCGCGGCCGGCAGCAAGCAGCGGCTCGCCGACGACCGCGTGGTCATCGACACCATCGTCGGCGACGTCGCCGGCAAACGCGCGATCGTCCTCGACGACGAGATCGCCACCGGCGGCTCCATCATCGAACTCCTCGACCGCCTCAAGGACCGCGGCTGTACGTCGGCCGCCGTCGCCTGCACCCACGGCCTGTTCGCCGGCCCAGCCGTCGAGCGCCTCCGCTCGCACCCCTCCATCTCCGAAGTCATCAGCACCGACACCGTCCCCCGCCCCGCCGGCTTCCCCGACCTCCAGGTCACCTCAGTAGCCGGCCTCTTCGCCGAAGCCATCAAACGAATCCACGACGGCGAATCAGTCAGCAGCCTCTTCGACGGCGTAGACCCCACCCACGCCCCACCCCAACCCAAACTCCCCTTCTAGTACGACGTGGGACGTGGCGGGGTGCGGGGATTGTGATGGGGAGCTGGTTGTGTGATGGGGCAGTACGTGGTGGGAACCTGGTTGTGACCAATGGGGCTGTGACGTGAGGGCTGCCGCCCGCCTTTCTGCTCGCTACCGCTCGCAGGCGACTACCCAAGCCAACACCCGCGACCAAGCAAACCCGCACCGCGGGCGACTACTACGCTCCCAGCCCTTCACACATCCAGACCGGCAGCTGGACGAATGCCCGCAACCGAAGCGGCAGCAACTCGGCGTTCGACGGTGTGAACACTGCCGTCACTCTGCAGCTGGCGGCAGCGATTCGCTTGGTTGGTCCGAGACCTGCTGCCAAGATCGCTCCTGCGCCGGATCCAACGGCACCATAGGAACGTTGCTCAGGTAATGATGAGCGAGCTCGATCAGTTGGGTCGGCGCGACGTTGGGAAGTCCATGGAAGTCCGGCCTGCTGATGTCGAGCGTGTACGCCCCTGCTGGACGATCCCTCACGACAGAAAATACGACGCATCGGTAGAATCCGTGACCTTCCGGTCCAAACACGACAACGTAGTGGTAGCCGAGGTCGACGGAATGCTCCTCGAGCCATGCCGGACGACCGGTGGCGCTCACCCCTGGCGTGTGCGCAGCCTTCTCCATGAGCTGTTTGAGGACCTCGGTCGACATGACCTTGATCTCGGGGAGATCGCCTGTACCCCAAGGCAGTCGATCGGCATCGAGTTTCGGCCACCGACGAACCCGGCCGCGCCAGCCGAACAGCAGGTCCATGGAAAGACCTTACAGGCCCACCAGAGTGAGATGGACGCTGATTGAGGCCACCTCTGTGGACACGAGACGCCTGTCACGAATTCCCGTACGGCCTGACGGACCTGCTCGATGGTGACCTCAGAGTCTTGCGGCCAGCCCTGATCATGTCCTGGTAGTAGTAGTAGAAGACTTCTTCGCGCTGGCTGGTCTGTTCGGGTACGTACCAGCTGCCCTCCTGGGTGCCGCCGTCGCCGTCACATCCCCGACCCGAAGCCCAGCTACGTAGCCGATTGGGACGACCTGCCGGCCTGGCAGCGGGAAACCGACGCGGACATCTTCGAACGGATTGAAAGTGCCAGCTGACACCACTGGATCCGTACAGAGCCTGCTGCCTACGAACGCGATCGGGCTGCTCAGTCGGTGAATTCGTTGACGCCGAGAGCGAAGTCCCAGTGGCCGATCCCGTTGCCGGCGAGTCCGACCGTGAGCACGCCCGCTCCTTCCAGCCAGTGGGCCATTTTCAGGCTGCCGACGTCCAGCGGGCGCAGGCCGATGGTCTCGATGAATGCCTTCACGCTCGCCTTCGACTGCGTGCTGTCACCGGCGATGAAGACGTCGGGCCGGCCCTTCTCCAGGACATTACGGAAGATGGTGTTGAACGCCTTCACGACGCCGGCGCCGGCCGGGGCCACCTTGGCGACTTCCTGCGCAATCGAGGTCTCCTGGCTGTGGGCCAGCCCGTCGAACGTGGCATTGAAGGGGTTGCTGATGTCGACGATGACCTTGCCCGCGAGGGCGTCTCCGTACTCGACGACGACTGGAACGACAGCGTCGTACAACAGGGCCGTGATGACGATCTCCCCGGCCGGGGCGGCGCCCCATTTTCCCGCCGTCGCGCCACCGCCGAGAGCGTTGGCCAGGTCCTCGGTCTTGGACTGATCGCGGCCCATGACCTCGACGGTGTTGCCGCCCGCCACCGCCAGCGTGCCGATGGTACGGGCCATGTTTCCCGTGCCGATGATGGTGATGCTGCCCATGATGTGCGCTCTTTCCGCCGGCGGATTCGGGACGCGGGGTGTGCCCGCGGTATTCGTGGTGTGTCGTTCAGATGGCGGTGGTGCCGCCGTCGGTGACGAGTTCCAGGCCGTTGACGTAGCTGGAGTCGTCGGAGGCGAGGAACAGGGCGACGGTGGCGATTTCTTCGGGGCGGCCCATCTGTCCGCGGGGGATCAGGGACTCGAAGGCGGCCTTGGTAGCCTCGTCGAACAGTTCTTCCTGTTTGGCGGTGGCGACCTGGCCGGGGGTCAGGACGTTGACCCGGATCTTGCGGTCGCGTAGTTCGTTGAGCCAGACGCGGGCCCAGGCCTGCTGGACGGCTTTGCTTCCGGCGTACAGGCTCCAGCCGGGGAAGGCGCCGAGCGAGGCGTTGGATCCGGTCATCAAGATCGAGCCGTTGTCGTTGATCAGCGGCAATGCCTTCTGCACGGTGAACAGCGTGCCGCGCGCGTTGAGCCAGAAGGCGCGGTGGAACTGTTCCTCGGTGATCTCGCCGAGGACGGCCGGTTCGCCCATCCCGGCGCTGGCCCACAGCACGTCGATCGAGCCCTTTTCCCGCTTGACGGTGTCGTACAAGCGGTCCAGATCGTCCAGTTCGGCGGCGTCGCCCTGCACGGCGGTGACGTTGCGGCCGATCAGCTTGACGGCGTCGTCCAGTGCTTCCTGCCGCCGGGCCTGGATGAAGACGTGAGCTCCTTCGTCGACAAACAGCCTGGCGCCGGCCAGAGCCATGCCGGTGGATCCGCCGGTGATCACCGCAACCTTGCCATCGAGCTTTCCCACGACGACTCCATTCCTCTGCTGTGCCGATGTTATGTACACCGATCTGCGTACGTAACGTATCGGAGTTTTGCGAGGGGTGCAAGCTATGCACACCGATCGGTACCCAAGTGGGCTACGCTGGGCGGGTGACCGAGTTGGAGAAGGGCCCGCGAGGCCTGCGTCGTGGCAGGGGCGCACGAGAGCGCATCATCAGCGCGTCACAACAACTGTTCCGCGATCAAGGCATCAACGGCACCGGCATGGACCAGCTCTGCGCGGTGGCTGAGGTGTCCAAGCGCACGCTGTACCAGCACTTCACCGGCAAGGACGAGCTGATCGCCGAAGGCCTCCGCCGATTCGATCCCGACATCCTGCCCGAAGTGTTCGACCGCACCGACCTCACACCTCGCGAACGACTCCTCGCCGTGTTCGACGTGCACTCGCCCCTGTGTCCCTTCATCGCGGCGGCCGTCGAAATCCCCGACCCGGGCCACCCGGCGCGCGTACTCGCCCGCGACTACAAAAAAGGCTTTGCCGCCCGGCTCACCGATGCCGCCCGCGAGGCCGGCGCCACCGACCCCGAACAACTCGGCGAGCAACTGGCGCTGCTCCTGGACGGCGCCTCGGCCCGCAGCCGAGTCCTCAACGCCGACGCGTTCACCACCGCCGCCGCCATCGCAACCGTCCTCGTCGACAACGCCATCCCCACGGCAGCGGCATCGGCCGCCGCGAGCGCTGTCGAGCAGCACGGCCAGGATGGCGATGACGACGTACCGGCAAGGGCTAGCGGGTCAGCTTCTCGACGTTGATGCCGTTGGCGGTGAGTGTGCCTGTGATCCATGCGCGTTGGAGCGGGCTTGCTGTGGCGAGCAGGTACTCGATGGCGTCAGTTGCTCGATGTTTCGCGACCGATGGGCGTAGCGGCGTCTTTCGGGTGTGGGGTTATCTTCGGGTTGTGGGTGGTTGGGAGAGCCTGCGGGTGGATTTGCAGCGGTTGCAGGCGGAGTCGCCGGGTGCGCTCGTCGTACGGCCGAACCCTGAGACCGTGCGCCGGTCCGAGGCGCGGTTTCACATCGTCCTGGCTGCCTGGGCGACGGACATCGCGGCAGAGTTGCACTCGAAGTACGGCGACCTGGTGGATCTGCAGGTCGGGGCGATCAGGTTTCCGACCAGAGAGCTGTTGGTGAATCCGCACAGTGTCCAGCTGCGCGGTGAACCCGCTGAAGACGCGGGCGTCGGTGTCGAAGCACTCACCCCGTTGTCGGTCCGAACCGGCTGGCATGCGATCCGGGACGTGCTGGTGACGAATCGGACCGACCGCGCCGAGGTTCTGATCACCAATGGTCAGCTGTCGTCCGCGGTGATCGACAGCTCCGGTGCCGTGGTCGGCCGGTTCACCGGGCCGCACAACGCACGCCGAGTGGGATTCGAGATCGCACCTCACGAGACCCGCACGGTCCCCGTCCTGATCGGAACAGCCTCGATGGTCCCCGACCTGGGGTACGCCGTTCCACCGGGCCGGTGGACGCTGGTCGCCGTACTGCAAACCGAGACCGGCACCATACTGCAGGCACCCCTGGACATCACCATCACCCCCTGAGCGTCAACATCTGATGTGGGGGTGAACTGCGGGGCCGGGGACATGTTCTGGTGGGATCGCACCTGATATTCCCTGTCCGCACTACCCGGAAGGTGTCGCTTCCCCCGGCGACCGGCGACCGGCGACCGGCGACCCGCTGACCGCGCTCGCGGGTGGCCGCAGTTCGCCGACAACTGCAACTTCGACGGGACGTATACGTCTACTACCTGTCACCCCGCACCGGCGCAGACGTCTGGATCCGGGCCACGCTCCACCACAAGAGACGGATATCCCCTCGTGTTGTGGGTTCTCCCCTCGCATACCAACGGAGAACCCACAAGACGAGGGGATATCCAGTCCCGTGCACAGACGACCGGCCGCCACATGGCTCCCAACTCAACCCAGCCGACCACACATCCGTCGACGGCAACCCGATAACCCTTTGCCTGGGGCTGCGCGGTCCCGGAGACTCCGGTCGCGTGGATGATGCTGAGCTCGACGTACTGCTGAGGAATGAGCGCTACCCGCGGTCCGCCGCGTACTCGGGCCGGTGGATGGTCGACGGGGCGATGGGGCCGAATCCGGTGTGGCAAGCGGAGGCTCTCACCGGACTCATGGCGCTCCAACCCGGCATGCGAGTGCTCGACATGGGTTGTGGGACCGCGTTGAGTTCGGTCTTTCTGGCGAAGGAGTTCGGGGTTGAGGTGTGGGCGGCCGACCTGTGGGTCCGGCCCGACGAGAACTTGCGCCGCGTGGCCGACGTACAACTAGAAGGTCGGGTGCATCCGATCCACGCCGAGGCTCATGCGCTGCCGTTCGCTGAGGGGTTCTTTGATGCGGTTGTCAGCATTGGCGCCTACCACTACTTCGGCACCGACGACCTTTACCTCGGCTACTACTCACGCTTCGTGAAGCCCGGTGGTCAGCTCGGCATCATCCAGCCGGGTCTTGCCGAGGGGTACGACGCGCTTCCGCCGCCACACCTCGAGCCCTACTGGCAGTGGGACTTCTGCGCTTGGCACAGCCCGGCCTGGTGGCGGCGGCATTGGGAGAAGACCGGGCTGGTCACCGTCGAGGTCGCCGACCGCCTGCCCGACGGGTGGCGGGACTGGCTGCAGTGGAACGAGGCTTGCGACCACGACAGCGGTACGCCGGGGCGCGGGGAAGCCCAGATGCTCCACGCCGACGCCGGCCGAACCCTCGGCCTCACCCGAATGGTCGCCCGGCGCAACAGCTAGGCCGAAGCGCAATCCGTCCGAGGTGCACGGACATCGCGGTGGGCCGGGGCGGGCTGTTCACGGGCCTAGATGCGCTCGACGCGGGCGCGGCTTTGGCGGGCGTGGTCGGCACATGCGGCGGGGACTGGGAACAGGCGATTGCTTGTTCCCAGTCCCTGGCGGGGGTGATCAGTAGGGGAGGTCGCCGCTGAACCGCGGCAACTGGCAGAGGCTGGGCGCGGCAGCGGCTGGCTGGTAGCTTCGGCCGCGTGTGGGATGAGGGGGAGGTGGAGCGCACCGGGTTCTCCGGTGTCGTTCGGGTTGATCGGGCTGGGGTTACTGAGTTCTGTGCGGCCTATGGGTACGCCGATCGGCGGCATGGGGTTCGCAATGCGGTGGAGACGCAGTTTGCGATTGCGAGTGGGACGAAGGGGCTGACGGCGCTGGCCGTGATGAGTCTCGTCGAGCGGGGGACGTTGCAGCTTGGTACGACGGCTCGTTCGCTGCTGGACGATGACTTGCCGCTGATTGCCGATGACGTGACGATCGAGCACCTGCTGGCCCACCGGTCCGGGATCGGCGACTACTTCCCTGAAGACGGCGACATCATCGACTACGTGATGCCGGTGCCGGTGCATGAGCTTGCGACGACTGAGCAGTACCTGCCGGTGCTCGATGGGCACGCGACCGTGTCCCCGGCCGGTGAGCGGTTCGCATACAACAACGGCGGGTACGTCGTCCTCGCCCTGCTGGCCGAACGCGCGAGCGGGATCAACTTCCAGCAACTGGTTCGCACGCTGGTCTGCGAGCCGGCGGGCATGGTCGACACCGCGTTCCTGCGCTCCGACGAACTCCCCGGACGCGCCGCCCTGGGCTATCTCGCCGCCGACGGCGTGCGAACGAACGTGTTCCATCTCCCCGTGCTCGGCACCGGCGACGGCGGCATCTACTCGACCGCCGCCGACTTCAGCGCGTTCTGGGACGCACTCTTCGCCGGCCGGATCGTCTCGCCGGAACGGGTCGCGGAGATGGTGCGACCGCGCAGTGACTGGCCGGAGGAGTCCAGGCGCTACGGCCTCGGGTTCCACCTCCGCGCGACGGGCGACGGAGTCTTCCTGGAGGGGTACGACGCGGGCGTGTCGTTCGCGAGCCTGCACCAGCCCTCGTCATCGATCACCTACACCGTCATCTCGAACTGGTCCGACGGCGCCTGGCCGATCGTCAAGCTGCTCAACAACCAGCTCGGCTTGTGAAGCACGAAACGGGCCACGCGCACAGTCGCACCATAGGATTGCCGGTATGGCGGATTCTGTGCGGATCGGTGTTGTCGGCGCGGGGAGCATTTCGGTCCGGGGGCTGCTTCCACATCTGGGGCAGCCGGATCTCGCCGGCCGGGTGTCGTTGGCAGCGGTGTGTGATCCCGTCGAGGGACGGGCGCAGGCGGCGGCCGAGCGATTCGGGGTCGAGCGGGCGTTCGTCGAGTACGACGAGTTGCTGGCCCGCGGCGACGTCGATGCGGTGACGATCGCTTCCCCGATCGGGCTGCACTACGAGCAGGGCAAGCTCGCGTTGCAGGCCGGGAAGCACGTGCACTTCAACAAGACGATGACGCTGACCGTCGCCGAAGCGACCGAGGTGATCGAGCTCGCGGCGGCGAACGATCTGCGCATCGTCGCGTCGCCGGGGGAGATGCTGCGGCCGCATCAGGTGCGGACTAGGGAGCTGATCGCCGAGGGCGCGATCGGGACGTTGTCGTGGGTGAGCTGCGGTGCGGCGTTCGGTACCTACCACGAGAACGAGTCCGTGCGCGGCGGGAACGACGTACTGACGAACATCGATCCGTCGTGGTACTTCCGCAAGCCCGGCGGCGGACCGCTGTACGACATGACGGTCTACGCACTGCATTCGGTGACCGGGGTCCTCGGGCCGGCGCGCCGGGTCACGGCGATGTCCGGCGTACGGGTGCCGGTCCGCGGCGACGTACGGACCGAGGCCGACGACAACACCGTCATCCTGATCGACTTCGGCGACAACCTGTTCTGTGTCGCGACCGGGACCGCCGCGGGCGGGATGCGGGGCGGGTTCGGCGGCGCCTATTACGGTACGGCGGGAACGATCGACGGACTGCTGCTCAACGGCGAACCGTTCGACTTCCCCAACCGCGACCCGTCCGAGCAGTCGCCCCGCGGGCCGGGGAACCAGGCGCTGCTTCCGCACGTGACCGGCGTACACCGGGAGATCGAGGAGCAGCACGTGTACGAGGACGTGATGCAGCTCGTCGACTGGGTCCGCGACGGCAAGCCCTCGATCGTCACCGCCGAACACGCGCGCCACGTCATCGACATCATCGAGTCCGCGTACCGCGCGTCGGCGACCGGTCAGACCCAGGACCTCACGACGACGTTCTGAGTTCGGGCTAGCTTTCGCAGCAGGCTCGGTGGAGCCATTCGGGTTCGTGCCACCAGTAGTCGGTGTTGTGCACGTGGGCTTGGGCGCGGGTCAGGGGTTGTGGGGCGTTGGCGGTGTGGACGGTCGGCTGCAGGTTGTTCGTGGACGCGTACGGCGCCAGTAGGTCGTCGACTGTGTAGTGGCTGCCGGCAATCATCACCTGTTGTGCGGCGGCCGCCGCGCGGATGTCCGCGAGTGGGTCCCCGCTGACGAACGACAGGTCGGCTTGGGCGCCGGGCTTCACGACGCCGAGTTTGTCGTCCAGGTTGAGCCATTTCGCCGGGTTGCGCGTCGCCGTCGTGAGGGCCTCGTACGGCGTGAAGCCGCCCGCGACCATCGAGCGGAGGTTCGCGTGCAGCGACACGGCCATGTTGTCGAGGGGAGTGTCGGTGCCGGAGATGACCAGCCCGCCGCCGCGGTGGATGCGGAGGATCATGTCGACGTTGCCGCGCAGCAGTTCGCGCGTGGTGACGCCGGCCGGGCCCTTCGCGGTGTTCACCTCCGCGATCAGCGCGTTGTACTCCCAGGACGGGTAGAGAGTCGTCGTACGGCGGTCTGTGAGCAGGGACGGATCGTCGACGTGCGCCATCGTCGAGTTGAAGAGCGTCGGCGTCACGGACAGGCCGGCCCGCGTGAACAGTGTCACCACGTCGGCGTACGCGCGTCCCAGCCGGCTGACCGTGTGCGAGTACCCGAGCCGGTTCGTCGCGCCGGTGTGCTCCATGCCGTCCATCCCGAGATGCTCCGCGGGATAGAGGTAATGCGACGACAACTGCAGCCCGAGCTGATGCACGTAGGCGATCGCCCGCCGCTGGTACTCGATCGGCAACCGCACATACGTCTTCACCAGGTCGTACGCGAGCCCCTCGACCCGATCGAGCTCCAGACCGAGCTGCTGCAGCGACAACGTGGGCCGCATGAAGTTGTAGTACACGCGCGATCCGTCGATCGCCTCACCGGTCGCGAAGTACCGCGGTCCGCGCAAGGACCCGCTGACGAGCGCCTCCCGGGTCTCCTGCATCTGGTAGACGGGGTCACCCGGCGATCGGGTCGACGTGATCCCGTACGCGAGCCACAGGTTCCCCTGACGCGCACCCCACGCCCGTCCGCGCAGATGCCAGTGGTTGTGCGCATCGATCAACCCGGGCATCACGGTCAAGGCCGATGCGTCGATGTCGGCACGACCGCTGTGCGGGCGTACGGCGGCGATGCGCGCACCGTCGACGACCACGTCGACGTCCCGGCGCAGCGTGGTCGCACGTCCGTCCCACAACGCACCGGCGTGGATCGTGACGTGCTGGTTGACGGTCGCCCGCCGGTACTGCAGATCGAGCTTGATCGTCCCACCCGTTGTCCTGCGCAACCGTCCGTTGTTGAGGTAGAGCAACGTGTCGTTGTCCAGCCACACGGGGGAATCCGTCACCTCGTCGGTGATTGCGCGCGGCTCCCCGGTGAAGCGACCGCGCGCATCGACCGGTACGACGTACAGCAGGCTCTCCACTACGAAGGCGAGCTGCTTGCCGTCGGGTGAGAACACGGGGCCGTCGTCGCCGCGGGTGGCGAGTGAGCGGAACGGCATCGGCTCGACGTACTCGAGTGCGGCCGACGCGACATCGACGTACAGCAGCTGGCTTGTGCCTTCGCGGAAGCGTTTGGAGAACGGCTTCACCGCGGCCAGGACGAGCGTCTTGCCGTCGCGCGACCAGCTGACCCGCCCAGGCTGGAACAATGTGGGCGTAAGCTGGCGAACCTGGCCCGACGCGAGGTCGAGAACCCAGGCGATACCGTCCTGGTCCTGGTACGCGATCCGCTGCCCGTCGGGCGCGAAACGCGGCGCGGTCTGGGCGCCCGGGAGACCCGACAGCTTGGTGTCCGTGCCCGTCGCCAGATCGTGTAGCCACAAGTCCGCCGTACCGTCGCGATCGCTTGCGTAGAGCAACTTCTTGCCGTCCGGCGAGAAGTCCGGGTCCGAGTTGAAGTAGCCGTCGGCAACCACCTTGCGCGGTGGCGTCCTGCCGTCGGTCGATGCCAGCCAGAGCGCGTTCAACGCCCGGAACGCGAGCCACTTGCCGTCCGGCGACGCCGTCGGGCTCGCGATGCCACGCACGGGCCGCCGGCCGGTCGACTCGAGATCAGGAGCCTTCGGCCGCGGCCGCCGCGACGTCACGGGGACAGTTGCTGCAAACGGCACGACGCTGTGCTCGCCGCCGACGCGATACCGGTGGACCGTGCCGTCGGCGGTGTAGAAGAGGTCCGTCGACGCCCAGGACGGCGGGACCGCGAAGACGTCCTTCCCGGCCGTGACCTGCTGACCGTCGACGACGAGATCGCAGGTCGGACCGGTCAGCCGAACGTAGGCGAGCTTCCCGTCCGGCGAGTACGACGGCCCGAACAGGCTGATCCCGGTCTGCGCCGCGACCACCGTCGTACGTGCGCCAGATGTGAGGTCGAGCTCGACGATCGAACTGGTGTCGACGGTGAAGGCGAGCTTCCGGCCGTCGGCGGAGACGGTCGGCTCGGCCTCCTCGCTGGTCTCGTCAGTGAGCGCGACGATCGCGCCGCTCGCAAGGTCCAACCGGTGGATGCCGTAGCCGCCGGCGCCGCCGCGGTCGGACGAGAAGACGAGCGATCGGCCGTCGGGCGTGAAGTGCGGCTCGCGGTGGTCGTACCGCCCGCTGGTCAACTGCCGCAGGCCGCTGCCGTCGGGCCGGATCGACCAGAGGTGGAAGTTCCCGTCGCGGTACGACTGGAACACGATCGACCGCCCGTCCGGTGACCAGCGCGGGCGGGTCGCATCCTGCAGGTCGTCGGTCAGGCGGCGCGACGTACCGCCCGCGGCCGGCGTCACCCAGATCGCCGTCACCAGATCGAACGCCAGCCACTTGCCGTCCGGCGACACCGACGCCATCAAGTTCGTGCCTTCGGTGAGCACGGCCTGCCGTTCGGTGCCTGCCTCGGCGGGGAGGGCCGGGTGTTGTACGGCGCCGACGGCGGCGGCACCTCCGCCGAGTTGCAGCGCGCGCCGCCGCGAAATGCTCCAGGAACCAGGGTTCTCGGTCACGTCATCGGATCCAATCCCTCGGGGGCGGTGGGACTCCTGCAAATCTGCCAGTACCGTTCGAGTCGCACGAACCTGACCGGCGCGTCCCGCGCCCAACGGCCGCTACCGTGCGCCGAACGGCCCACCGTCTATCGTCTGCGGCATGCAATCTCTGTCTCCACGGGCCCGGGCGCTGAGTGCGGCCGGGCTCTGTCTGGTGGTCGCCGTCGCGGCCGGGCTCGCGGTCGACAGCCGTCTCGACCGGCACTGGATCCTGCGCGGCCTCACCGCCCTGCTAGCGGTGTGCTGCGCCGCGCTCCTGCTCGCCGACCAGACCCGGAGGCTCCGGCAGATCGTGACGGGTGTCGGGCTGGGGATGTTCGGGCTGATCATCCCGGTGTCGCAGACGACCTGGTCGAAGCCGCCGGAGGTCGACTTCGCGCTGCAGGTCGCGACCGACGCCAAGAACGCGGCCCAGAAGAACGCCCGGAGCACGGTGTCGGTCGCCGACGTGCGGGCCGCGGCCGAGGCGCGCGGGGGAGCGGTCGGCTCGTTCCCGACCGAGAAGAACCCGCAGGTGCACGGCGCCGACGCCTACCCCCTCATCATCCGCGCCAACCGCGACCAGGGCCGCCCCTGGGCCTGCCTCTCCTTCACGCACGGTCTGGACGCAAAGGTCCGCGCCTGCTGAGTCCAGGTGATGGGCAATCGATTTCTCAGCGGCCCTGGTGCGGCCTAAGGTCGCGGGTATGACTCTTGGGAACCTCACCGGCATCAGTGCGCTCGCCGACGTCGAGTCGCGCTCCATCAGTGCGGAGAACCCCACCGGCGAACCCGGTCAGGGTGGGCGGCGGACCGAGGGGACCGGCGCGCACGCGGCCCGGGACCTCGGTCAGGGCTGGAAGGTCTCGCCGTCGATCGAGATCGGGCCGGGGGAGACCGTGACGCTGGCGGACATCGCCGGGTCCGGGTGCATCACGCACATCTGGCTGACCACGCACGTCGACCACTGGCGCCGGCTGGTACTGCGGGGGTTCTGGGACGGCGACGCCGCGCCCGCGATCGAGACGCCGGTCGGTGACTTCTTCTGCTCAGGCTGGGGCAAGTTCGCGCAGGTGAGCTCGCTGCCCGTCGCGGTGAACCCGAACGGCGGCTTCAACTGCTACTGGGAGATGCCGTTCCAGTCCCAGGCGCAGCTGACGCTGGAGAACACGCACGACGAGGCAGTGGTCGTGTACTTCCAGGTGGACTACTGGCTGGGCGCCGTGCCGGACAAGTCGGCGTACCTGCACGCGCAGTGGCGTCGGAGTAACCCGCTGCCTTCCAAGACGGTGCACACGTTGCTGGACGGTGTAGAGGGGCCGGGGCACTACGTCGGCACCTACCTGGCTTGGGGCGTCAACAGCACCGGCTGGTGGGGTGAGGGCGAGGTGAAGTTCTACCTGGACGGTGACGACGAGTTCCCGACCATCTGCGGCACAGGTACCGAGGACTACTTCGGTGGCGCGTGGAACTTCGACGTACCCCACCTGGGCGGCTACACCGAGTTCAGTACGCCGTACCTCGGTATGCCGCAGGTGATCCGGCCGGACGGGCAGTACCGGAGCCAGCAACGCTTCGGCATGTACCGCTTCCACCTGCCAGACCCGATCCGCTTCAAGGAGCGGTTGCGCGTTGACGTACAGGCGCTCGGCTGGCGCTCCGGCGGACGGTACCTGCCGCTGCAGGACGACATCTCGTCCACGGCGTTCTTCTACTCGGGCAAGACGAGTACGGCGGGACCGGACGCGCCGACGCACGACGTGATGGAGATCTGTTAGCCAAAGGGCTAGGGGACTGGCAGTGGGTTCTGGAGAGCTGTGTCGGCGAGAACCACCAGTGCGGCGGTCCACGCGAGTGGGGCTTCGCCGGCCGGCTCCAGGTCCCGGTTGACCTTCTCGGGCAGCGCTCCGGTGCTGGTCCGGTGCTGGTCGAGCCAGGAGAGCAGTGCCTCGGCGCCGGAGCGATCGCCGCGCGCCGCGGCGCTCAACGCGAACAACGCGGTCTGAGGCGTCCACGACACTCCGTCCGCACGCCACGCCTCTCCCGGTGTCACGCCACCGTTGGGCTGCGTGAGTACGTCGTGCGCGCGGTCGATCGCCGTGGATACGACGGGCCGAGCCGGTGCGAACGGCGGCCCGAGTACGGCAACGAACGCGTCGGCATCGCCGCCGACGCTGATCGGTTCGACACCTGGCTCGACGAAGCTCGTCGCTCGTGCCGGTGTCCGCGGGTAGTCCGGCCCGAAGACCCGGTCGGTTGCCGCCGACAACTTGTCCAAGCCTTCCCGCCACCTGGTCGCCTCGGCCGGACGGTTCTGCTCGGTGGCGATCCGCACTGCCGACCGGAGGCCCGTCAGCAACGGGGCGACCGTTCCTACCGTCAGCTCCTTCTCGGAGCGCTCCCAGTAGTCGGACGAAGGCGCAGGCAGCCCATCAGGTCCAAGTTCGCTGAGGATCTGGTCGGCCGACTCCTCGACCAGGTCCCAGTACCGCTCGCCCGATCGGCAGAACCAGGTGGCCCAGAGCACCCACCCGGAGGCATCCAGCTGCGGCTCGCGACCGTCGTCGACATGACGCCCGGCGTCGGTGTAGCGCGCCTGCCAGCGACCGGTCGACGGCCGAACGCGGTCCAGGAACGACAGTACGTCGAGCGCCTCGTCGTACTGGCCGATCGCGCAGCGGGCGACGGCGACGAACGACGCGTCCCGCGGCCAGACGTACCGCCACGGACCGTCCCAGCCAGCCAGAGTCGCACCGTTCGGGAGGGTGAGCCCGTCGAGGTCTGCCAGCGCATGTCGGACCAGGTCGTCGTACTTGTCGCTCCGGAGCGACGAACTGCTGCGTACGGGCGCAGTGTCACCAGGGAGGCCTTCGGCGACCAGGCGGGGCTGCGGGTTGCGCACCAGGTTGGTGGCGGTCCCGGCGGCCAGTATCGCGAGCAGGAGGGCAATCACGACGTACGGGAACCACCGGTCCCGCCGCCGGTTCCCCTCCCGCATACAAACCCCCTACTGGGCCAGGTGCTGCACTTCCGCCTCGAACTTACGCCGTGGTGCCAGCTCGACTAGATACATGGCCGAGACGACCAGTGCGCCGCCGACCAGCATCCGCCAGGTGAGGCTGTCGGAGCCGAACAGCACCGCGAACCCCGAGGCGAACACTGGCTCCATTGTCATCGCAATCGCCGCGCGGGTGGGAGTCAGGTGTGCCTGCGCCCAGGTCTGGACGATCAGCGCCAGCGCTCCGGCGACCAGCGCCATGTAGACCACTGCCACCCAGTCGCCGCCCGTCGAAGGCACCGAGAACCCGCCAGGCAGGGCGCCGATCGCGCAGACGCACGTGATCACGATCATCTGCAGCGACGACAGACCGAACGCGTTCCTCGAGGTGGACCAGGCGCCGAGGCCGATGATGTGCAACGCATAGAGACCGGCGGACGCGAGCGTCAGCAGTTCGCCGTGCCCGAGGGTGAGACCGCGCAGCGACAGTACGCCGAGACCGGTCGTGGCGAGGATCACGGCGACCCAGGCCCAGCGACCGATCTTGTGCCGCAGAATCACGGCGCCGAGCAGCGGCGTGAAGACGACGTACATGCCGGTGACGAAGCCGGAAACGCTCGCGGAGGTGTGCCGCAGGCCTTCGGTCTGGAGGAGCTGCGCGATGCCGTACGTGATGCCGAGGGCAACGGCGCGGCCGCGGTCCAGCCGGCTCAGCCGCGCGATGGCCGGCGGATGGACCAGGATCAGCGCGACCGACGCGATCAGGAACCGCAACGCCAAGTAGTCGGCGACGTCCATCCTGGTGAGCAGGTCCTTGGTCAGGAAGAACGTCGACCCCCAGGCGGCCGCAACCGACAGCAGGGCCAGCACGGCAAGACGCGGGTGGTTCACGCCGGACATCAGATCAGACGCCTTGCGTGCAAGGCAAAAGAACAGGTGGCTACAGGACCGTGATCACGATCGTGCTGCCGGGTTTGACCTTCCGGCCGCCCGCGGGGCTCTGGGCGGCGACGAT
Source organism: Kribbella sp. NPDC055110 (assembly GCF_053607525.1). Lineage (NCBI taxonomy): Bacteria > Bacillati > Actinomycetota > Actinomycetes > Propionibacteriales > Kribbellaceae > Kribbella > Kribbella sp. NPDC055110. The sequence continues at coordinate 4,266 of NZ_JBSGTS010000011.1, read as the reverse complement.
GTTCAGGCCGAGGTTGAACGGCGCCTTCTGCACGGTCACCTTGAAGCCGGCGTCGGTGAGGATCTTCTGCGCGTCGGCAGTGGTCTTCCGCTTCACGTCCGGGACCTCGACCAGCGGCGGTCCGAGTGAGACGACCAGCGAGACCTTGTCCTTGGCGAACAGCGTGCCGTTGTTCGGGCTCTGGCTGATCACGTTGCCTTCGGCGACCTTCTCGTCGTACTGCGTGCTGCGCCCGACGACGAACCCGAGGTTGCGCAACGTCTTGTTGGCCACCCGGTACGACTTGCCGGTCAGGTCCGGCACCGCGATCGGCCGTTTGCCCTTGCTGACTGCGAAGTTCACCGCGGTCCCCGGCTTCACGACCGTGTTGAACTTCGGGCTGATCGCGATCACCTTGCCCTGCGGCACGGTCTCGTTGTACTGCTCGTTGATCTGCCCGGTGATCAGCTTGATCGGCGACAACGCCTGCTGCGCGGCGTCCAGTTGCAGACCGACGAGCTGCGGCACGCGGTACCGCTCCGGTCCCTTGGAAACAGTGAGACCGATGTCACCGTTCTTCCGGATCCGGTCACCTGCCTTCGGGTCGGTCCGGATGATGCGACCGCTCGGCACGTCCTCCGAGTAGTCCTGGTTGTCCAGGCTCGTGTGCAGGCCCGACTCGGCTGCCTTCACGTTCGCGGCGGCGGGCTCCAGGCTCACCAGGTCGGGCGTGGTGGTGTACCGGTGGATGCCGTAGTACCAGGCCGACGTACCGAGGCCGATCGCGGCCACCAGGATCAGGATCAGCGCGATCGGTCCCCGCGACCTGCGCCGTGGCGGTGCCGCTGCAGGGGGTGGCGACTTGGCGGGAGCGCCCGTCGGCCGTCCGTGCTCCACCGGTACGACGATCGTGTCGTGACGGATCGGCTGGCTGTCCGGGGGCGCTTCGCGCGTGTAACCGTCGTCGTACCCGCTGTCCTGCCGGATCTGCTGAATCGGCACCGTCAGGTCCCCGGTCAGCTCGGGATCGTCCGGCAGCCCTTCGTCGAGCGCACTGCGCACCCGGTGCACCTGACGGCTGAACACCCGCGCGTCGGTCGGCCGCAGGTCCCGGTCCCGCGCGGTCGCACGCTGCACGAGCGCATCGACGTACGGCGGGATGCTCGGCTGCTCCAGCGACGGTGGGGGTACGTCGGCATGCACGTGGGCGTAGGCGACCTGGATGGGGGTGTCACCGGAGTGCGGCTTGTTGCCGGTGAGCATCTCGTACAGGAGGATGCCGGCCGAGTACACGTCCGAGCGGGCGTCCGCACTGCCGTCTGTGACCAGCTCCGGCGCCAGGTACGACACCGTGCCCATCAGGAGCCCCTGGGTGGCGGTGTTGCCGCTGGCGCTCACTGCACGGGCCAGACCGAAGTCGGCGACCTTGACTGTGCCCTTGTCGGAGATCAGGACGTTCTCGGGCTTGATGTCGCGGTGCACGATGCCGGCGTCGTGGGCGGCCGACAGCGCGGACAGGATCGGGGCCAGCAGGTCCAGCGCGCGGGCGGGGGAGAGCGGCGCCTCCTCCCGGACGACGTCGCGCAGCGTGCGGCCGCGCACGTACTCCATCGCCAGGAACAGGGTGCCGTCGTCGTCGCCCTGGTCGAAGACAGCTACGACGTTCGGGTGCGAGAGGCGGGCGGCGGCGCGGGCCTCGGCCACGAACCGGCGGGTGAACTGGGCGTCGTCACCGAGCCCGTCGTGCATCACCTTGAGGGCGACGGTCCGGTCCAGCCGCATGTCCAGCGCCTCGTAGACGGTGGCCATTCCGCCCTTCGCGACGCGCGCGCCCACGCGGTACCGACCGTCGAGCACTCGCCCGACGAGGCGGTCGCTGACCTGCGTGTCCACGTCGTCCGTCACTTGCGGTGAGCCGCCTCTCCCCAAACCGTCCTGCTCAGAGAGTGTAGATAACGGCTCAGCGTGACAGCGCCAGGCTCACCGCAGGGGGTCCCACCCGCGTTCGAGCTGGGTCTGGATCCGGAGCACGTTCTTCACGTAGAGCTTCGTGTCGGCGTACATGCCGTTCTTCTTCACCCCGCCGAGCCCCTGGTAGTAGCCGGCCACCGCGATGTCGAGCTTGGCGGCGCCCGTCAAGCGGCTCAGCAGGACGACACCCGCGGTGACGTTGTCGCGGGGCTTCAGCAGGTCCAGTTCGCGGCCGACGAGCCGGGAGGCGAACCGGCCGGTCGACGGGATGACCTGCATCGCGCCGATCGCGTTCGCCGGGGAGACGACCCGCTGCTTCCAGCCGGACTCCTGCCAGCTCACGGCGAGCGCGAGCTCCGGGTCGACGCCGTACTGTTTGGCAGTGCTCACGATCAGTGAGCGCATCTGGGTCCGGGTCGGCAGCTTGCGCTTCTTCAAGGTAGCCCGATTGCGGTTGGCCGCGGCGACGATGTGGTCGGCGTACGTGCGGCCCGCGAACGTGTTGTCGGTCCGGGCCTTCGGGCGGGTCTTCACCCGCACCTTCACTGGCACCTGCAGCGGCTTGCCGGCGTAGATGCGGGCGCCCGCCTTCAGTCCGTTCGCGGCGAGCAGGTTGGCCTGGGAGCACTTGAAGCGCTTCGCGATCCCGGAGACGGTGTCGCCGGGCTTCACGACGTACGTCACCCGGCCCAGCTTTGAGCGCGTCTTCGTCGGGGTAGTGGTCGACCCCTTGCCGGGGACCTTGAGCACCTCGCCGGCGTAGATCGCGTTGCCGTTGCCGGGCAGCTTGTTCAGCGCGACCAGCGTCGAGACCGTCGTGCCGTAGCGCCCGGCGATGTGGCTGAGGGTGTCGCCCTCCTTGACCTTGTACGCGCCGAAACCGGGCGCACCGGCAGTGATCACCGCTGCGGTCAGCACCGGTACCGCCAGGCCGCTCAGAATCCGTACGACGTTGCGCATCGCAACCAACTCCCCGTGTGAACGTCACCTGACCGTATGTGCTGATACGGATGGGACAACAGGGGCGCATGGGGTTGGTGTTACGCCTGTAACGCAAAGGTTACAATTCAAGGCTGAACTACATTGTTGTCGTTCACAATCTTTCCGGTTGCCGGGGGCAACAGTGAGGCAACGGTGGGTCAGTGCCCGAACCTGCTGGCGAGGAAGGGCTTCCCGAGATCCGGCAGCGTTCCGGTGCGCACGGTGTCGGCCAGGATCTGCGCGGTGACCGGGGTCAGCAGTACGCCGTTGCGGTAGTGGCCGGTTGCCCACAGCAACCGATCCAGACCGGACGGGCCGAGTATCGGCGCGTTGTCCGGGGTCGCCGGGCGGAGGCCCGCGATCGACTCCACGAATTCGAGCTCGTCGATGACCGGCAGCACGGTCCGCGCGTCGCGGAGCAGGGCGAACACCCCACCGGCCAGCACCCGGGTGTCGTAGCCGAGCTCGGTGGTGGTCGCACCGATCACCAGCTCGCCACCTGGTCGCGGCACGAGGTAGACGGAGAAGCCACGGGCCGTGGCGCGCACAGTGTGCTGCAGCGCCGGGCGGTACGCCTCCGGGACCCGCAAGCGCAGTACCTCACCCTTCACCGGACGCACCGGCGGACGAAGCTCCTCGGGTACGCCGTCCAACTGTGACGACCACGGTCCGGTCGCCGCGATGACGTGACCTGCGTGCACCGTGTCGCCGTTCTCGAGCTGTACGCCGAGTGCCGTCGTACCGGATGTGATGACTCGGGTGACGCGCTGGCGGATGAGCTGTACGCCGGAGAGCTCGACGGCGCGGAGCAGAGTCGCTACGGCCTGCCTGTTGTCGACGGAATGGTCACCTGGGACCCAGACGCCACCGGAGACACCCGTGGCGAGCATGGGCTCGCGGCGACGGGCGTCACGACCGGACAGCTCCTCCACCTCGAGGCCAAGGCGTCGCTGGTAGTCGGCGAGCCTGCGGAGCGCTGCTGCGTCGTCCACGTCGTACGCGACGGACAGTGTGCCGGTCTGGTGGAGGCCCGCGGGCTGTCCGGTGAGCTCTTCGAGTTCCGCGGCGAAGGTCGGCCAGGCGTTCACCGATGCGAGGTTGAGCGCCAGCAGGTCGTCCTCGCCGTACTCGACCTCAGTGACCGGCGCGAGCATGCCGGCGGCAACGTTCGAGGTCTGGGCGCCTGGTGTGGGGTCACAGATCGCTACTCGAACCCCGTCCACAGCCAGCCGCCACGCCGTCGCCAGCCCGATCAGTCCGCCGCCGATAACAACTACGTCGGTCATGGGGCCTCCCGGTCTGGACTGAGGAGCGGAGGGAGCGAAGCGACCGGAG